>JAAXHN010000042.1 GCA_012270885.1 Acidimicrobiia bacterium
ATGTCCGCCGCCATCAACACCGGATAGGACAGGAGGCCCAGGTTCTGGCCGGTGCGGTCCGCCTTCTCCTTGTACTGGGTCATCCGGTTGAGCTGTCCGATTCCAGTGATGGTCGAAAGCACCCAGGCCAGTTCGGCGTGCTGGGGAACCTGGGACTGGAAGTAGAACACCGACCGCCGGGGATCTATCCCCGATGCCATCACGAGCTTGGCGGTCTCGAGGCGGGCGGTCCCGAAAGCTACCGGATCATAGGGGACGGTCATGGCATGGAGGTCCACCACGCAGTAGTAGGTCTCATAGTCCTCCTGCATCTGCGCCCAGTTGCGCAGCGCTCCCACCAGATTGCCCAGGTGAAGCTCACCGGTGGGCTGGATACCCGAGAAGACCTTCTTCTTGCCTGCGGCCATTGGAACAGCGCTCATCCTAGCCAGTTGACATCTCCGGTTGGTTCTGCCATAATGTCCGCCATGCACCAGTTCGTCTCCCGTTCCATCATTATCGACCCATAGGCGCCGGCCCGCCCGAAGCCTGCGCCAAGCCCTCTGCCCGGCAGAGGGCTTTTTGATTGCTCCACGGAGAAAGCCATGGCCCCCACAGTCCACCGGGAACTCGAGATCTACGACACGACCCTGCGCGACGGCGCCCAGCAGGAGGGGATCTCTCTCACCGTCTCCGACAAGCTGCGTATCGCTTCCCTCCTGGACGACCTGGGAGTCCACTTCATAGAGGGGGGATGGCCCGGCGCCCTCCCTAAGGATGATGAGTTCTTCGCACGGGCGAAGACCGAGTTGTCCCTGTCCAATAGCCAACTCACCGCTTTCGGATCCACCCGTCGCCCCTCGCGACAGGTGGAGACCGATCCCCAGATACGAGCCCTGCTGAAGGCCGAGACCGAGATCATCTGCATCGTGGGCAAGTCTTGGGACTACCACGTCCGAGAGGCCCTTCGGGCGGACCTGGACGAGGGAGTCCGCATGGCCGCCGAGTCAGTCGAGTATCTGAAGTCACACGGCAGGCGGGTGTTCTTCGACGCCGAGCACTTCTTCGACGGCTATCGCACCAATCCCCGCTACAGCCTCGCGGTGCTGCGGGCGGCATGGGAGGCGGGCGCCGAGCGACTGGTGCTGTGCGACACCAACGGCGGGGCCCTGCCCATCGAGATAAGCAGGATCATCGACGAGATAGGCTTGGCGCTGCCCGGAGCCGACCTGGGAGTCCATTTCCACGACGACGCCGGATGCGCGGTGGCTTCGTCGTTGGGTGCCGCAGCGCAGGGGGTGAGACAGGTCCAGGGTTGTATAAACGGCTATGGAGAGCGGACCGGCAACGCCAATCTATCCACCGTCATCCCCGACCTGGTGCTGAAGATGGGGGTTCCGGTGGTGGACCAGGAGCGCCTCTCCCAGATTTCTTCCATCTCCCATCACATTGCCGAGGTGGTGAACATCACCCTGGAGCCTCACCGCCCTTATGTGGGCGTGTCGGCGTTTACGCACAAGGCCGGCCTTCACACCTCTGCTCTGGCCCGCCGGCCCGACGCCTACGAACACACCCGTCCGGACCTGGTGGGCAACTACACCCGGATGGTCATCTCCGAGCAGGCCGGGAGGGCGGCGGTGATCCGAAGAGCCGCCTCCCTGGGGCTGTCGGTCTCCCAGGACCTGGCCGGGGAGTTGCTCGGGTACATAAAAGAGAAGGAACACCGCGGATACCAGTTCGAAGCGGCCGACGGGACCTTCGAGTTGCTGGTGAGACGCACGCTCGGCTGGAACCAGAACCTCTTCTCGGCTCACAGCTTCTCGGTCTCAATCCAACATGACGGCGTCGAGGGAGAGGTTGTCTCCCAGGCTGAGGTCGTGGTGGAAGTCGGAGGGAACCGTCATCGCACCGCAGGCGCCGGAGTGGGGCCGGTCCACGCCCTGGACCAGGCGCTTCGCTCCGCTCTGATCTCCGCCTTCCCGCAACTCGATCTCCTCCGCCTGATCGACTACCGGGTCAGGGTGCTGGATTCCTCCGATGGCACCAGCGCCACCGTCCGCGTGCTGATCGAAACATCCGACGGCGTCACTTCCTGGGGGACGGTGGGAGTTCATCCCAACATCATCGAGGCCTCATGGGAGGCGCTTTCGGACGGACTGACCGTAGGACTGTTGAGGCTCGGGGCCGCCCAGCAACCGCCCCCCAAGGATCTCCTGTCCCTCTAGGCGGTCAGATCGGCAGGCCGTGGCGTTACGGGCAATCCAAGCATGACTCGCACCAGATAAGCTGTGGCTCCCCAAAGCCACTCCCCTGAAACGTCCATGAACCAGAGCGGCACGCCGGACCAACTCCGAACGATCCAGTTCTTGGGTGTCGCCAGCGTCTCGAGAGAAGGAGTCAAGACTCTTTCCACCTCCTCCGGGGAAGCATGAAAGACCGGTTCGTCCCCGATCCGGGCCACGATTCCCACCATGGGCAGGGCGAAACGAACCGTGCGGATCACCGGCAGAAAACCCAGCACCTCCACCCCCGCCGGATGGATGCCTACCTCCTCATGGGTTTCACGGAGGGCCGTTGCCACCGGACCGGCGTCTTCGGCATGGGGCTTTCCACCCGGGAAAGCGATCTGCCCGGCATGGCTGTTGAGGTTTCGGGACCGTTTGGTGAGGACCAGTCGCAGAATTCCGTCCCGGTCTGCGAAAATGGGGGCCAAGACCGCTGCCAAGCCCTCCTGGGGGACGCTCGGCGCTTCGGAGGAGAATTGAAGGCGGTCCCACATAATCCCCATCATGGCAGGAAAGCCTTCAACAACCGAAACCCCGTATGAACCACGTCTTCCATTCCATGCCTCCCACGGTTACCACCGAACGGCTCTGGCTGCGCCGGTTCAGGTCCGGCGACGCCCGGCCGTTGACGGAAGCGGTGACAGAGTCGATGCCGGAACTGAGCATGTGGCTCCCCTGGGCACAGGGGCTGTACGGAATGCCGCAGGCACGGCTGTTCATCAAGAGTTCCAGCCGCTCCTGGCGGCGGGGACGGGCTTTCGACTTCTCGGTCACGATGAAGAACACTCCTGGCCGGGTGGTGGGAGGAGTGGGAATCTGGTACACATCCCGGATACAGCGAACCGGAGAAGTCGGCTATTGGGTGAGAACCGACCTGACCGGCAGGGGCGTGGCCACCGAGGCGGCCAGGGCGCTGGTAAACCTGGGGTTCGAGACGATGGGACTTCACCGCATCCTCATGAGGATCGGAGTAGGAAATCATCCCAGCCGACGGGTAGCCGAGAAGCTAGGGTTTACGTATGAAGGGATTGCACGAGAAGAGATAATGGTGCGAGGAAGGTGGATGGATCATGAGGTGTACTCCCTCTTGGAGCAGGAGTGGCGACGGTGCAACCCGGTATAAGCATTGATCTTCCTCCGGCCTCGGTGGCCGTGGTGCTCGGCACCCGCCCCGAGATAATCAAACTGGCTCACATCATCCGGCTATTGGGGCCCGCCGCCCGGGTGATCCACACCGGCCAGCACTACGACGCTAACCTGTCGGAGGTTTTCTTCGGAGCTTTCGGGTTGAATCCTCCCACTCACTACCTAGGCGTGGGAGGAGAGACTCGGGGAATCCAGATCGGAGACGCTATCTCCCGCCTGACCCGTCTATTGGACGATGACCCCGCTCGAGCGGTAGTGGTGCAGGGCGACACGAATGCGGTCCTGGCCGGCGCCCTTGCCGCCAACGCCACCGAGACTCCGCTGGTGCACGTCGAGGCGGGGCTCCGCAGCTACGACCGGGCTATGCCCGAGGAGCACAACCGGGTGGTATGCGACCATCTCTCCGACCTGTGCCTGGCGCCCACCGAAACGTCGGCTTCCAACCTGGCCAAGGAGGGCATTGAAGGTGATCGGGTGGCCATCACCGGCAACCCGGTGGTGGAAGCTGTTCAGATTCTGTTGCCCCGAGCCGAACAGCGCGCCGAAGTGCTCTCTGGCTACAGTCTGGAGCGCAACGGCTTCATCCTATCTACCTTCCACCGACCCGAGAATGTCGACCATCCCCGCACGTGGAAGACCATCCTCACAGATCTGGCCGGACTTCCCCTGCCGGTATTGCTGCCACTCCACCCTCGAAGTAGGCAACGGGCGGCGTCTTTTGGGTTGGGTCCGCTCCTCGACCGACTTCAGGTGGTGGACCCCCTCCCTTATCCTGAGTTCCTGGCTCTCCTCGCCGAGTGTGCCTTGGCCGTCTCCGACTCTGGAGGCATTCAAGAGGAGGTCTCCGTAGTGAAGCGCCCCGTGGTTGTGGTCCGCAACACAACCGAGCGACCGGAAGTGTTAGGCACCTTTGCCACACTGCGCCGCCCTGGTGAAGGTGCCACCGAAGCTATCTCGGCCATTATGGAAGACCTCCCCACTGTTCACCACCGCCTCGCCCAAACCCCTACCCCCTACGGAGACGGCACCGCCTCCCAACGCTCGGTGAACCTTATCGACAGGTTGTGGGTGTAGAAGGCATGCGTTGCTAAAGCGCGCAGTCGGATTCACTTTTAAGGTATTTTAATCCATGTGGAGCCTGGCTCCACTGCGGATTGGTCGTCTGCTGGGAAATCTAGTCGTACCTACCACCTCCCAGGCGGCGTTGGGATGTCGGGGGTACTCCACCGGATGGCCGGTCTCCGAGGGCCGAGATCGGCCCTCCTCCATTGCGGCGGGCCAAATGGCAGGGCGTGGAGTATCGCACTGCGCTCTCCAAGGGTCGACATCGGTCCTTCTCCGGTGCGGCGAGTGTCTACACCTACAAGCCGGGAAGAACCCTGTCCGGTTGGTGCGTAAAGGGATTCATGACCAGTACTCCGTCGAGATCCTGACCATCCTGGAGATCTTCGGTGAGAAGGTGCCTGCAGCCGGACCGCTGAGCAGAGGCGACAATCAAGGCGTCCCAATACTGCACACCGAATCGCCTTTCCACCGCCCAAGCACGGTTCAACAATGCCGCGTCGACGGGCATGGGACTCCAACTCATCAGATCCCTAATGTCCGCTTGCGCGTCTTCAATTGACATTCCCGGGTGGAGCTTTCGAGTTACCGTCACGTAGTACTCGTTGAGAACCTGCACACTCAAACGGCCTTGTCTTG
>JAAXHN010000002.1:0-8597 GCA_012270885.1 Acidimicrobiia bacterium
ACGGTGTTGGTGGTCACCTTTGCCATGCTGTCCGCCCGGTGGCACGAGCCGCGCCTGCAACATTCCACATCCAGGGTGGTCGACGTTCCCCCCTGGATGAGACTGGGAGGGAGGATCTTCTCGGTGGTGTCGGTGATGCTGTTGGCATTGATGGTCCTAAGCGGACTCCTCGGTTCGGACGACGCATTGGAAAACCCGGCGCCCGTGTTGGTCTTTGTGGGGCTGTGGCTTGTGGTTCCCTTCTTGTCCGCCCTGGTCGGGGACTTCTACCAGGTGATCGCTCCCTGGCGGGTCCTTGCCCGATGGCTGAAGGTTGACCAGGCGGGCCACCGAGGTATGTCGTCCCGGGTCGGATACTGGCCGGCGGCAGCGGTCCTCTTTGCCTTCACATGGTGGGAACTGGTATCGCCGGTGGGCAGCGTTCCCTGGTGGCTTGCCGTGATTGCCCTGATCTACACCCTCTGCATGCTGGGGACCATCGGTTTGTGGGGTTGCGAATCCCAGTTGACCGCGTGGGATGGTTTCGGAGCCTACAACTATCTGATGGGAGCCATCGGGCCTCTCGGCAGGAACCAGCATGGTGAATTGGTCCGTCGGAAGTGGTTGAGAGGGCTCCCGATGGTGGCCGAGCGCCCGGGCCTTGACGCCCTGGCGGTGGTTCTGATCGGGGGAGTCACTTATGACGGCCTCACCGGGATTCCCTTCTGGCGAAACCAGCTTGCCGGGCCGTTGGAGGACACCCTGTCGGGCGTCGGGTTGGGCTGGGAATGGGCGGAGGCGGTGGTGGGCACTTTCGGACTGGTAGCCGTCGTCCTGATGATCGGATGGGCCTACCACCTAGCCTGTGCCGTCTCTGCGATCCTCTCGGAGGCTGACGTCGGCCTGACACGCATCCGAATCCGGTTCGCCCACACCCTGGTCCCGATAGCTCTGGCCTACGCGTTCGCTCATTATTTCACCCTCGTCATTTATGAGGGGCAGTTCTTCCTAAGCGCCATCGCCGACCCCTTTGACCTGGGGTGGAATGTATTCGGGTTTGCCGATCGGGCAGTTGACTACACCCTGATCTCCCCCACCGCGGTCTGGTACATTCAACTGGCGGCAGTGTTAGCCGGCCATGTGTGCGGGGTAATCCTGGCGCATGACCGGGGCCTAGTTGACTTTCCGGGGGTTAAGTCCATACGATCCCAGTATCCCATGTTGGCGCTGATGGTGGTGTTGACCATGCTCGCTCTTTTCATACTGACGGCCGGATGATGACCATTTCCCATATCCTTGGAGGGGGCTCCACCGACGAGTGGGTTGCCTCCGGTGTGGTGCTGATCGGTCTCGTGTGGCTGTTGCGCCGATCCGAGCGCCGGGCCAGTCAACGACGACAGCAAATGGAAGAAGAGTCCTCCCCTGAGAACCAGTGACGCACCATGCGGGTCCCATCGGGGCCGCGGGTGTTGAGGGTCCCATCCGGCTGTGTATCCTCGGTGGCGCATATGAGTGAGTTTCTGGCGGCGGCCGCGGCGGCTATGGACGCACCTGAAGAACTGGTTCTGCGGTCGGCTGAAGCAAAAGCCCAAGCTTTGGGGGGGACCGCCGATGATTACTTGCGGGCCTGGGGAGGCGGTGGCGCCGCTCCCACCCCGGCTGCCCCTGCTGTCCCCGCTCGGGCCGCCCCGGCGTCTCCGGTGGAGGAGACACCGGCGCCCGCTGCCCCGGAGGTCGTGCCCGCCCCGGTAGAAACCCCTGTGGCGGCGGCAGTGGCCGTACAGCTAGAAGAAGCCGTTGTGGTGGTGGAGGAGCCTCCTCCACCGGAGGTGGACCCTGCGCCGTTGCAAGTGCGCAGAAGGCTGGGGGGAAGGCTTGGTGCGATCACAGGGGCGGCGATCGGACTGGTGACCCTGGTGGCGCTGACCCCCTGGCTGGCGTCTCGAGCGGACACGATGGGCGAGGAGGGACCCTTCTCTCCCTCGGTGTTGGTGGCGCCCAATCGGGCTGTGATCGGGCTGGTTGTGCTGTTCGGTGTGTACGGGATGATTCTGTCGCTGTTCACCACCGCGGCCGTGGGCTGGCATGGTCCCGGGATGAGCATCGTAGAAGGCCAGGGTTCCATAGTGGTGGGCGGGGTTCTCACCGGCTTTGTGATCGGAGGAGCAGCCGGCGGGGTGGCGACCGGCATGTTCGGGACCGAGTTGCCGGGCGCCGAGGAGGTGGAGGTGTCGGTTGTCGCCGGTTTGGTGGTGGTGGTTGCGGCCGGCACCGTCCTGGGTTGGGCGGTAGGCCAACTTTCGCAGGTGCTGGGGGTCCCGGAAGGCATGGCCGGCGCCGAGGGGGAGGAAGCCGGAGTGGTCAGGTTCCGGCTGAAGTCTGCTTTGGCCCTTCCCGTAATCGGAGTGGGGCTGATAGCGGTGCTGGTGTTGCCCAACGCCTACATCTTCCTGCAGTTTCCCGGTTGGGCGCCCATCATGGGATCCGTGGTGGCAGCCAGCATCCTCACTTTTGCCGGGCTCTCCGCATCCCGACCGGGGATGCGCATCACCAGGGGAGAGTTCCTGCTGGCAGCCGCCGGGATCGGCGTGGTGGTGTTCATCCTATTTGCGGTGCTCAACACACAGGGGGCGGGACACGGCGAGTCGGAGGACGACCACGGTGTCGAAGCAGAAGGGATCGAGGCAGTCGTCCCCTCCTGATCCCGCCCCGGTCTCAGGGCGCGGGACGAAGCACCAGGGTGGACTCGGCCAGGGATTCAACCGTGTCCCGGTCCCAGGGAAGGGGTTGCATCTCCCCGGCCGCCCAGGGTTCCAGGAGGTCGTCGTAATGGGGGTGGTAGGCATGACCCGACTGTCCGGGCGCATGGATGGCGAGTGTGGCGTCGGGGTCCCCCAAGTCGACAACCATCCTGAACGAGGGCACCCCGTCTGTCTCGTAGCCCTCGGAAGCGATCCACTGCGTGGCGTTCACGATTGACGATCCTCCCGAGATGTCGTTGCTGCGCCGGTTGAAGACGGACTCGATCAGTGAGACGCCCGACTCGCCCAGGCTGGCGTTGTTGAAGACACCGGTGTGTATGTCGCCCCATCGCCATCGGTGCGGGTCGTCGCCCATCAACTCGACCAACTCGGTGTGGGCATCCTCCAAGGCCTCATGGAGCACCAGGTCGCGTGTCTCCTGGCGCTCGGTTCCGGCCCGGTCCCACCAGGGGTCTTCAGGAGATTCCAGCAGGGTCTTCACCACCTCCACGAACCGGCTTCCCCCGTGGGCCTCATGGCCTTCGGGGAGCTCGTCGAAGGTGATGGCCAGGAGATGGCGCCAGGTGGCGGCGTAGGCGGCGGCCGCCGCCCCGTCGGAATCCATCTGTCCGGGTCGCTCCCCCCGCATCCATCCGGTCAGAAGTTCCTGCATCACGGCTACGGTTTCACTCCCGGCCGGCAGGGCTGCCAATGCGGGAACCAGGAAGGCGGCGGACGGATCCTGGTGGTCGAACATTATGGCGCTCATCCCGGCGGTGCCCAGCGGGAGGAAGCCGGCCAGCAATTCGTGGATACGGCGGGCTCGATACCCGTAGTCGAAGTCGCTGCCAATGTGACGGACCAGATCAGGCCGGGCTAGGGGTTGGTTGGCGGCCACCACCATCCCGGAGGGGGGATTGAACGACCAGGGAAGGGTCTCGAAGGGCCAGAAACCCTGCCAGTCGTATTGGCTCTCCCACCCAGGCGCGGGGTACCGTCCGTCGCCTGCTCCCCGGATGGGGATCAGCCCCGTGGCCTGGTATCCGATGTTGCCGTCCGCATCGGCGTAAACCATGTTCTGGGGCGCCATGTCGAAGAGGGCGGCCGCTGAACGGAACTCCTCCCAGCCACGAGCAAGGAGCATTCCCAGCACGGCGTCGAGGTTGCGGGTGGTTCGGAGGGCGGTCCAGGCCAGGGAGACGGCATGGGGGTCGGGGACATCCACCGCTCCGCCTCCCCCCAACTCATCAACAGGTTCGTATATCCCCGAGATCACCGGCCCGCGGTGGGTCTCCCTGATTGTGATCTCCACCGGATCGGCGCCGGCCACCTCGATGACCTCGGTGCGGGTGGACATGGGCTGCCACTTCCCGTCCACCTCGTAAAGGAGTGGGTCTTCGGGGTGAATTCGCTCGATAAAGAGATCGGAGACGTCACCCCCGAGGTTGGTGAAACCCCAGGCCAGAAAACCGTTGTGGCCGATTGTGATCAGCGGTGTGCCCGGCAAGCTGAATCCCGTCGCCTCCAGCGGGCAGGAAGCGTTCAGAGGCTGGCAGTGGAGACCCACCCGGTACCAGATGGATGGGGTCTGGCCTCCCAGATGGGGATCGTTGGCGAGGAGCGGCGCTCCGGATAGGGTGTGGCGGCCCGACAACACCCAGGAGTTGGATCCTCGGCCCCGGTTGTCCCGGGGGAGCCCGACGCCCTCGGCGCCCAGGGGAAGAGCTTTCACTTCCCCAAGGCGTTGAAGGCTTCCCGCACCCGCGGGGAGGGCAGAGGTGCGCCGGCCGGCTGCAGCGATGGCGGCGGTAGGTCCCACTCGGGAACGATCACGGGGTGATCCTCGGGGTATTCGGGCCAGAGCTGGGCGACCTGTTCGGTCGGAATCGACTGTGAGAGCACCGCCCGCTCCAGCTCCGAGACGATGTTGGTGCGAAGGTCCCATGCCATCAACTTGAGGAAGGCCAGTGTGTCGGTGGGTTTCCAGGGCGCCGGACGGTAGTCGGGGTTCTGGATTCCCAGGAAGGCGTACTCCAGGCTGATCTCCCATTCACCCCGCTCGGCCAGGTAGGCGTTGACACCCTGGGCATAGGCGTCCAGCAGGGTCTCCATTCGAGGTGACAGCGCCTGGTATTCGCGGGCCGCCACCTGTTCCCATCCCAGGGTTCGCAGGAAAATGTCGGCTTCCACCTGGGACTCGCCGAATAATTCAGCGGTGCGGCCGGTGGCCACGTGCCTGTAGAAGTCCATCTGCCAGAAGCGGTCCTGCGCTTGCACGAAACCCTGCGCCATCACCAGGTCCTCAAAGGTGGAGGCGTAAATGTGAGGTGTGCCGTGGCGGTCCCTGATCACGGTGGCCTCGGCGGTCAAACCTGGCACCACCAACTCCCCGTCCACCTGTGGAAAGGATCGGCGGACCACCAGCAGGGCGGCGACGGCCAACAGCGCCACAAGGAGAGCGACCCATGGACCGATGAGTCTCAGCAGGCGGAGTGGGAGCGGGCGGCGTTTCTGGGAAGGCGGTCGGTGGTTGTTGGGAAGCCGGGGACCTCTCAACTTTCAACTCCCGAGGTGGGGGATTGGCGCAGGTCTCGCTCGATCGAGTCCCACTTCCGTTCCGACGCGATCCATTTGAACCAGATCACCACGATCGTTCCCCACAGGATCAATCCACCTCCAAGTTTCATGATCAGTCCCGCGACCTGGAGATCGGTGACTGTTGACATCCCGAACCGGGATGCTGAATCGATGTACGACGGGTACAGAGGAGAGCGGCTGAATGTCAGGAAGGAAGCCGGCACGGTGGGGATGATGGAATGCAGGAACAGGTACAGCATCCGCAGGGGAGGGTTCAATCGGGGAATCAGCGGCGTGGGACTCACCACCGGGAGCCACATCACGATCGAGACCCCGAATAGCCAGAGGTGGGCCGCGAAATGGAAGAGGCTCGAGTTCACCATGGCCTCCACAATGGGACGCCAGTGCATGCTCGCCAGGCTTATGTGGAACAGGAAGAATGCGGGAAGTGGCCTGCACAGGCGGCGCAGGATCCTCAGGCCTGGTGGGGAAGTTAGGAGATGTTCAGCCATCCACCGGGGGGTGCCCATCAGCATCAGGGGCGGGATCACCAGGGCAACCAGCATGTGCTCGACCATGTGCAGGCTGAAGAAGACCTGTTCCGCCAGGTCGTGGAAAGGCCAACTGGCGCTCCCGGCCAGAAGGGCCAGCGCTCCGAACCAGAGCCAGCGTTGTCGAGGCGCGGCAGCCGGAAGGTTGGGGGCCGTGAGAGGGCGGATACGCCACTCGGCGTTAAGGTAGAGCGCTCCCAGCGCCACCACCACCGCTAGGACATCCCAATGAGGATGCCAAGCCGGCAAGTTCTCAGCCTCCCAGTGCTATAACGCCGAAGGCCAGGAGCACTATCGCATACAGGATCAGTGCCAGGATGAATCCGGCGGTGAAGAACTTGGATAGGGCCGAATCCTCAAAACGCAGGTGCATGTACCAACCAACCACGATCACGAATTTGAAGAGCGCCAGAATGATCAGGAGCGGAGCGTCCCAGCCACCCATGTCCGCCGCCTCGTTCACGTAGAAGAGAGCGACTTCGATGATGGTCAGCACCGCCAGCAGGATGGCGATCTTCACATACTGGAGGGGCGTCGGATGGTGGTGCTCGCCGGAATGGGTGGCCACTGTCAACCAACTCCCGCCGGGACGCTGGCCAGCAGATAGACCACGGTGAAGATCACGATCCAGATTATGTCCACGAAGTGCCAGTAGAGACCCACCAGTTCCAGGTTCAGCCCGGAGGCTTCCGAGAGTTCCCCCTGTCGGCGGGAGATCCCGTACAGGGTGAGCAACATTAGGACTCCCAACAACACGTGGAAGCCATGGAAGCCGGTGAGCATGTAGAAGGCCGAGGCGGCCGGGTTGGTGGTTAGTTTCATCCCTCCCACCGTGATGAACTCGGTGAACTCGAAGACCTGCCCGCCCAGGAAGACCGAGCCGAGCATGGCGGTGGCCAGGAGCCAGGTCCGGGTGGCGTGCTGGTCGTGGCGGGCCAGGGCATTGTGTGCCAGCACCATGGTCAGAGAACTCATCAGCAGGGCGAAGGAGGAGAACGACGTGAAGGGAATGTCGTAGATCTCGGCCGGGTAGGGCCGGGCGAAGCCGGGCTGTCCCTGGTAGAGAAGGTAGTTGGTGATCAGGGCGCCGAAGAACAGGAACTCGGAGCTAAGGAACACCCACATCCCCAGCTTGCGGTGGTCGATACCGGTTGATTCGTGCTGGTCGTGGTGATCCATTGCGGCCGCCGCCTCCATCAGGCATCGACCTCCGCAGAGGGGTACCCGCCCCCCGACGGTTCGGAGTCGTCATGCTCATCGTGGGGCTCTTCCAGGGGTTCCATGCTCCAGCCGAATGCGGCAGAGGCCACCACCAGCACTCCGACCAGAATCAGCAGTTTCCCCACGAAAGAGGTGTGATAGATGATCCCCCATCCCACCAGGGGTATTCCCGCCGCCAGCAATACGGGGTAATAGGAGGGAGCGGGAAGGTGGATGGGATGGGGCGGGTTTATCCCGGTCTCCATCAGATCCGTGAGTGTATTTTCCGCCTCCGGCCTGCGGACCGGCCTCCCTTCGGAATCCTCCGCGTACTTTTTGTGCCAGAAGTCATCGAGAGAGGTAACCGTGGGTGCCACCCCGAAGTTGTATTCGGGGGTGGGATTGGGGGTGGTCCACTCGACGGTTCGGGCATCCCATGGGTCCATTCCCGAGGGTTCCCCGTGTTTCTTCGACCTCCACCAGTTGAACATGAAGATCAGAACGCCGGCGGCGATGATGAAGGCTCCGACGGTGGCCACCAGGTTCCAGAAGTCGAATCCCGCCTCGGGCGGGTAGTAGGCGGTCCGCCGCACCATACCCTGCAGGCCCAGCCAGTGCATGGGGGCGAAGGTGAGGTTAAATCCGGTGAACATCGTCCAGAAGTTGAGCTTCCCGAGCTTCTCGCTGAGCAGCCGGCCGGTCATTTTGGGGAACCAGTAGTAGAGCCCGGCAAATATCCCGAACACCGACCCTCCGAACAGCACGTAATGGAAGTGGGCCACGATGTAGTAGGTGTCGGTCTGCTGCCAGTCGGAGGGCACCACCGCGTGGGTTACGCCGGACAGCCCCCCGATCACGAACATCGCCACGAACCCGATCGCGAACAGCATCGGGGTGGTGAACTTTATTCGACCTCCCCACATGGTGCCCATCCAGTTGAAGATCTTGACCCCGGTCGGAACCGCGATGGTCATGGTGGAGAGCCCGAAGGCTGCCTGGGCCACCGGGCTGATCCCGGACGCGAACATGTGGTGGGCCCACACCCCGAATCCCAGGAAGGCGATGGCCGCTCCGGCAAACACCACCGCCGGGTATCCGAACAGGGGCTTCTTGCTGTAGACCGGCAGGACCTCGGAGACGATCCCCATGGCCGGGAGAATCAGGATGTAGACCTCGGGGTGGCCGAACAGCCAGAACAGGTGCTGCCAGAGTATGGGATCGCCACCGGCCTCGGCCACGAAGAACAGGCTCCCGAACTGACGGTCGAAAGTCACCATGAACAGAGCGATGGCGATGATGGGAAGGGAGAACAGCAGGAGAAGGGCGACCACCAGGCTCATCCACACGAACACCGGCATCCGGAGCAGCCGCATACCCAGGGCCCGCATGTTGAAGATGGTGACGATGAAGTTGACCGACGAGATAAGGGAGGCCAACCCCAGGAATTGGACGCCCAGTGCCCAATAGTCCATGGCCGTGCCGGGTGAGTAGAAGGGACCGGCGTTGGGTTGATAGCCGAACCAGCCGCCATCCGGCATCCCGCCCAGGA
>JAAXHN010000002.1:8772-99782 GCA_012270885.1 Acidimicrobiia bacterium
GCGGCGGAGATGGGCATGACGAACAGGAACACCATGGTGGTGCCGTGCATGGTGAAGGCCGCGTTGTATTCGGCGGCGGTCAGGAAGGTGTTGTCGGCTGCCGAGAGCTGGATCCGCAGGAGAAGGGCCTCGAGGCCTCCGACCAGGAAAAAGATGAACGCCGCATAGCCGTACATGATCCCGATCTTCTTGTGATCGGCGGTCGTGATCCACGCCCAGAATCCCGTTGTGGATCGGGGTCTGCGGAAGATGGTGGTGGCGGGGCGTCGCTCGGCGGTGGCGGTCATGTGGAGAACTCCGGCCTGGCGGCTGTCGAAGGGACTTTCTCGGGAGCGGGTCTGCTCAGATGCAAGTTTACGTTCACTTCAGGGTATCCAGCCAGGCGATCAGATCTTCTATTTCTTGGTGGGTGAGATCCAGGTTGGGCATGAAGGACCCGGGTTTGACCTTGGGAGGGTTGGCCAGCCATTCCCGCAGACCATCCGACCAGGACTGACCCTCGCGGGGAAGAATGGCGCCGGCGAATACGCTTCGGGAAGCGAAGTGAGTGAGATTCGGCCCGTTGAAGAACTCGTCCGCCACCAGGTTAGTGCCCTGGTAGTCAGGTCCGTAGTCGACCGTGTGGCACTGGGTGCATCCCTGTTCCTGGAATACGTTCAATCCGGTCTCGGCAGGAGTGTCGGGGGCGGGCGGAACGGCGTATTGCTGCTGGGCTACGACCCAGGCGTCGAAATCGGTCTGGGTCATCGAAATCACTCTGGCCCTCATCAGCGAATGGGAGAGTCCGCAGAACTCGGCGCAGTGTCCCCAGTACTCGGCGGGTTCATCGGCTTGAAGTCTGAGGGTGGTCTCCTGACCGGGAACCAGATAACGCTTTCCCATCAGGTGGGGAACCCAATAGTTGTGAAGCACGTCGGCCGAAGTCATGTAGGCGCACATTTCCCGGTCGATGGGCATCGCAAGCACGCTGGCGGACTCGATCCCGTGGTCGGGGTACCGGTACTCGAACCACCATTGATGCCCGATGATCTCCACCGCCATCGCGTCGTCGCCGCATTCGGTCAGGTCGAACACCCCCTGGATGGTCGGCACCGCGATCACGGTCAGTATCAGGGCGGGGATGATGGTCCAGGTGATCTCCAGCTTGTTGTTGCCATGAATCTGGCGGGGGTCCTTTCGTCCCTCCCTGTCGCGAAAGAGGAGGACTATGAGAAGGATTCCGCCCTCGACCACCACGAAAATGACCACGGCGATCCAGAACACCTGCCAGAACACCGCATCGATCCTCTCGGCGAAGGGCCCGGCGGGTTCGAAGGTGGTCAGGGGGGCGTCCTCGATCTCCACCAGGCTGCAGGCGGCCAGGCCGAAAACCGTCAAGGCAACCAGCGATCCCCATCTAATGAGTGGTCGTATGAGCCGCCCCAGGTGCCGCCAGATCATATAGGCCAGATGATACGATCTGGTGCTGCTCTTCCCAATCCGGGCAGCAGCCGACTCATCATGTGAGGGATGTCGGTGTGGTGGGTGATTGTGGCTTGGTACTCTGAAAACAGGATGTTGAATGACAGCGCCCGGGCTTTGGTGAGTCTGGAGGATGTGGTCATGCACTATCCGGTCAGAATGGAGGGGATGGTGGGACGTCGGCGCCAGTTGAGGGCGGTTGACGGAGTGAGCTTTTCCATCTCCGAAGGTGAGGCTCTGGGGTTGGTGGGAGAGTCGGGCTGCGGGAAATCCACGGTGGCGAAGCTGATGATGCGTCTGCTGACCCCCACCAGTGGTCGGGTTGTGTTCATGGGTCAGGACATCACCAACCTGGGGAGACGGGAGATGCGACCGCTGCGTCGCCACATGCAGATCGTCTTCCAGGATCCGTTCGCTTCCCTGAATCCCGGTATGAAATCCGGAGAAATCGTGGCCGAGCCGCTGGTGGTCCACGAAGGGCGGCGTCCCGATTCCGAGAGAGTCGCAGAACTATTGGAATTGGTGGGATTGCATCCCGGCGATGCCCAGAAGTATCCCCACCAGTTCTCGGGAGGCCAGCGCCAGCGTATCAGCATCGCCCGGGCGCTGGCGCTGCGGCCCAAGCTCCTGGTGCTGGACGAGCCGGTGTCGGCCTTGGATGTCTCCATCCAGGCGCAGATCATCAATCTCCTGATCGAGTTGAAACAGAACCTGGGGTTGGCTTATCTCTTCATCGCCCACGATCTGTCCGTTGTACGTCATGTGTGCGAACGGGTGGCTGTCATGTACCTGGGGAGGATCGTCGAGTGGGGTGACCGGGAGGAGGTGTTCTCCCGCCCCTGCCATCCCTACACCCAGGCCCTGGTGTCGGCGGTTCCGGTTCCCGAGCCGTTGTCGCGTGCGGAACGGAGCCGTATCCTCCTGGCGGGCGACGTGCCGAGTCCTCTCCATCCTCCTTCGGCTTGTCGGTTCCGGACCCGGTGTTGGAAGGCGCAGGAACTGTGCGCAACCGAGATGCCTGCGCTGGAGCATCGCCTGGCTGGAAGCGGGAAAACGGCCTGTCACTTTCCCGAGCAGGTAGAAGCAATCGGAACCCACCCGTGATCCGACTTCGAACCGCCCATCTCGAAGTGAGGGTCGATGAGGATAAGGGGGCGGAAGTCTTCTGGCTGGGCCGGCCGGGGGGGCGGAATCGCCTGGCTTGGGTCGACTCCGATTGGCCTCTGCGGGCCTCCCGAGGCGCCTCCTATTACTCCTCCGACCTCGATTGGCTGTCGGAACACCGGGGCGGGTGGCAAGAGATGTTCCCCAACGCAGGAGCAAGTTGCACGGTAGCGGGCATCACCCACCCCGTTCACGGTGAGGCATCCCTGGCGCCCTGGGAGATCCTGGAGACTTCCAGTGACACCCAGGTCACCTTGCGCTGCTATACCCACATCCCGCTGGTTCTGATCCGCAAGATGAGTCTCGATCCTCAGAGCCCCCATCTTCACCTGGAAGAGGAAGTCCACAATCCATCAGATATGGATTTTCACTACTTGTGGGGTCATCATCCCACCTTCGCGGCGCCGCCGGGCACCCGCATGATCATGAACGGGGCCCGTCTGGAGGTTCCGGGATTGGGCGTACCCGAGGACGACCTGTCACCGGGAGGCGGGTACTCGTGGCCGTGGGTACAGGGCCGGGAGGGTGAGCCGGTTGACCTGGGGGAGATGCCTCGCCAACCTGTGGAGCGTCTGGCGTATCTCACAGACGTTCCCGAACCAGCCTGTCACATCCTGCGACCTGACACCGCCGATAGGTTGACGTTCGAATGGTCGGCGGACGCCTTTCCCTATGCGTGGTTGTGGATCAACCGGAAGGCTTCCCGTTTCCCCTGGTTTGGCCGGCTCAGTTCGATGGCGGTCGAGCCGGTGAACGCCTGGCCGGCCGATGGGCTGGCTGCCGCCATGGACCGTGGACAGGCGCCGGTGCTTAGCGCTGGAGGGACTCACAAGGCGTGGTTGAGCGTGCGGCTCGGCGATCTATGAAAGGGGATGAAGTGAAATGAGCCAGGTAGAGGTTTACAGCGCCGGTCTCGACCATCCGGAATGCGTGGCGATCGATCCCGACGGTCGGGTCTGGGCCGGGGGAGAAGCAGGACAGATATATGTAATAGACCCCGAGACCCGTCAACCGGAGGTGATCTGCCAGTTGAAGGCCATGGCCGCCGGCCTGGCATTCGACCGCCAGGGCCGTTGCTATGTCTGCAGCCAGGACAACACAATCGTCAGGGTTCCCGCATCCGGGGAATGGGAGGTGTTCTGTGACTCGGTGGACGGTCGTCCCCTGCGGGGGCCCAACTTCCCGGCCTTCGGACCCGACGGGAGTCTCTACGTTTCGGGCTCCGGGGACTACCCGGGACCGACCGGTGAGATCTACCGTATCAGTCCCGGCGGCGAGGCTACGGTGTACCACTCCGGTCCCTTCTATTACGCCAACGGGTTGGCCATCGATCAGGAGGCCCGGTATCTGTACGTCGCCCAGACCGCCACCGACGATGTGGTGCGGGTTCCCCTGGACGGATCGGGGATCCCGCCCCAGCAGGTATGCCCCCCGGGGGCGCTGCTGCCCATGCCCGACGGGTTGGCTTTCGACGCCGACGGGAACCTGTACGTAACCTCATTCGGCGCCAGCGCTCTCGAGCGTATCCGCCCTAACGGGGAAATCGAACTGGTGGCCAGGGACGAGCGAGGCCTAACAATGAACCGGGTGACCAACTGCGCCTTCGGAGGCCCGGACCTGGAGCTATTGTTTCTGGCCAACCTGGGAGGTTGGCACATCTCAGTGATGACCCCCGACACTCCCGGCCGGCCCCTGTTCTGCTAAACCGTCCATTCCCCCAGTAGAGAGACGCATTGCTGCCGCATTAGCCAAGTCGTATTTGAGAGGTCAGTCCGCCGTCGACCACCAGGGTCTGGCCGGTGATGAAGCCGGCGTCGTCTCCAGCCAGGAATGCCACCACCCCTGCGATGTCGCTGGGTTTTCCTCGTCGGCCAACGGCATGAAGGGCGGAAACCGAGGCGGCGAATTCCTCCGGATCGTCCATCTTGGCCAGCACTCTGTCCCAGGCGGCGGTGTCGATGAATCCCGGAGCGATGGCGTTCACCCGGATCCCCTTAGGTCCGAGTTCCAGCGCCAGGGTCCTGGTAAGACCGATCACTCCGGCCTTGGAGGCGGTGTAGGCGCCGTAGTCGGGGACGGTATACCAGGCCATCACCGAGGCTATGTTGACGATGCTGCCCCCTCCGGAACGCTCCATTAGATCAGCGGCCGCCTGGGCTGAAAGGGCGACGCTGCGAAGATCCACTTCCAGGCACCTGTCCCACGCCGCGACGGTCATCTCCGAGAGTGGCTCGTTGTAGTCCAGGCCGGCGTTGTTGACCAGTACGTGCAGGCCATCCCACCGCCGGGCCACCGCCGCCACGATCCCGGGAAAGGCATTGGGCTCTCCGACGTCGGATTCCAAGAAGAAGGCTTCTCCACCATCGGAGCGAATCCGGGCGGCGACCTTCTCGCCTCCCTCCACGTCGATGTCGATCACCGCCACCCGGTATCCTTCTGAAGCCAGGCGGAAGGCGCATCCCCGTCCGATGCCGGCGGCGCCGCCGGTCACCACAGCCACCCTGGAGCCCATCATCTGATCGGTTGTCCTTTCGATCTGGGGTCGATCACGTCTCTCAGCCCGTCGCCGAAGAGGTTGGTGGCAAACACTGTAATGGCCAGCGCCACCCCGGGAAAGAACGCCGTCCACCACGAGAGGGCCAGGAATTGGCGTCCGTCCTGGATCATGGTTCCCCACTCCGCGGTGGGTGGTGGAATACCAAGTCCCAGAAAGCTCAGCGCCGCACCGGCCAGGATGGCCCCGGCCACGTGAATGGTCATCATCACCAGGATGGGCGGGAACACGCGGTAGATGATGTGGCGGAACAGCACCCGTCGGTCGCTGGCGCCGATCGCCACGGCGGTTTGCACGAACGGTGCCTCCTTGGCCTGGATAACCTGGCCGCGGGCCATGCGGATGTAGAACGGGATTCCCGACAGACCCAGGGCCAGGGAGACGCTCCACAGCCCCGGTCCCAGCACCGCCACCACCGTCAGGGCCAAGAGGATGGGAGGAAATGCCAGGGCGAGGTCCACGAAACGGGTCATCAGCAGGTCAGCCCACCTTCCGTAGTAACCGATGATCATCCCCGCCGTGGTTCCGATGATCGATGAGATCAACATCGGCACCAATCCCATGATCAGCGAAGGTCGGGCCCCGTGGATCACCCGGCTGAACACGTCCCGCCCCAGTTGGTCGGTACCCATCCAATGGTCGCCGCTGGGGGGTAGGAGAGCGTTGACCGGGTCGGTGTCGACCGGATCGAAGGGAGCCAGCCAGTCTGCGAAAAGGGCTGCGATCAACACCAATGCGAACAGGGCGCCACCCACCACCACCGAGCGATGGGACAGGAGTCGCCTCCAGACACCAACGGTGGTCTCGGTCAGTGGAGCCGGGGCAGGAGTGGCGTCAAGCATTTGTCAGGTCGTTCCCAACTTGACCCGCGGATCCAGGACTCGGTAGAAGATGTCCACGATCACGTTGATCAGCACGAAAATAGAGGCTAGGATCAGGATGGATCCCTGCAGGATCGCCAGTTCGCGTTGGAGGATGCTGTCCACCACCAGTTTCCCGACGCCTTGCCGTCCGAACAGTGTCTCTATCACCACCGAGGCGCCCAAGAGGTTCCCGGTCTGCAGACCGATCATCGTAACCACCGGCACCAGGGCATTACGCAAGCCGTGTCGCCAGGTGACCCGGGAGTCCGAGGCGCCCTTGGCGCGGGCGGTGGTGATGTAGTCCTGTTCCAGAGATTCGATCAGGCTGCTTCTCACCAGGCGGGCCAGTATGGCCGCTTCGGCCAGGCCCAGGGTGATTGCAGGAAGAAACAGGCCGTCGAACCCCCCCGAACTGAGAACTGGAAACCACCCTAGGTTGACCGCGAACAGGATTATCAACATCAGACCCAGCCAGAACTGGGGGACGGACAGTCCCAGCACCGCGGTCCCCATGGCCGCCGTGTCAACCAGGGTGTTGCGGCGCCGGGCGGCTAGCACCCCCAAAGGAACTCCGATCACCAGCGCGACAATCATGCCGGCTGCCACCAGGATCAGAGTCGAGGGAATCTGGGCGCCGACCAGACCGATTACCGAACGGCCGGCTATCGACCGGCCCAGGTCGCCCCGTACCAGTCCCGACAGATAGTCCCCCAACTGGACGATGACCGGACGATTGAGTCCCAGAGCCTCCCGCATCACCTCCTGCTGTTCGGGGGAGAATCTTGCTCCCGCGGACATTTTGGCTGTCACTGCGTCACCCGGTATGAACTGCATGAGCAGGAATATCAGGGTGGCGACGCCGATCAGCACGGGGATAGTCAGGGCCAGCCGGCCGACTATGTATCTCAGCACTGCTTTTTACTCTGCCGAATCCCGAACAGGCCCTGGGCGGCAAAGGTTGGTTCCTTTGCCGCCCTGGTGTCTCCTGTCCGACACCAAGCCTGTCGGATTTCGATCACTGCTACTGGCTCAGGGATGCTCCTGCGAAGTACTTGTAGAAACCGGTGCCGTCCACCGAGAATCCGCTCAGGGCGTCGGAGAACGCCGTGAAGAAGTGCAGCTCGATGATGGGGACCATGTAGGCCTGGTCCATCATGTAGCGCTGGAATTCAGAGAGGATCTCGGCGCGCTTGCCGACGTTCACTTCCACGAAGGCGGCATCCAAAAGGGCGTCCAACTGCGGGTCGTCGATGTGCCCGACGTTGATGTTGCCCGGGCCGATTGACGAGGAGTGGAAGTCCCGGCGAATGGTGGCCGGGGAGCCGAACACGTCACCCATCGATGGAAGTGCGAACTGGGTCTCGCCGGTAACCGTGTAGTAGCCGCCACCCTCGTGGGTAATGACTTCGGCGTCGAAGCCGATCTCATTCAACTGGGCCTGCAGAAGGTCGACCCACGGGTTCCAGCTGGCATTCTCGATGATCTTGACGCTCAGCGTCTCGTCACCCTTGCGGCGGACACCGTCATCACCCAATGCCCAGCCGGCCTCCTCCAGCAACTCGACGGAGCGAGCCGGGTCAAGCGGGTAGTAGGTCTCCACGATCGGGTCGTACTCGGCAAAGTCGCTGGATAGCGGCCCGTAGGCGGCCGGCGCCCGTCCGAAGAACACTGCCTGGACGATGGCGTCCTGGTTAACCGCGTGCAAGATCGCCTGACGCACGCGGATGTCCGAGGTGGGGGAGATGTTGGGGTTGATGGCGTTGGCCTGCGGCAAGCCGGGCAGGGAGAAGCCCTCCACTGTTATTCCATCCAGCGCCTCCAGTGGGGCGATGTTCTGGAAGGGAACCAGGTCCAGGAAGTGGATCTCGCCGGTGGAGAGGGCCGCGGTGCGGGTCTGCTCGTCCGGGATGTACCGGAAGATCACCCGCTCCACCCGGGCCGGACCGGTGGTCCCGTAGAACGAGAATGCGCCCCATGTCCAGTCGGGGTTGCGCACCATGGAGATGTGGCTTCCTTCCACCCATTCCTCGAAGATGAACGGACCGGTGCCGATCGGCTGTCGACCGGCATCGTCGCCCAGCGCTTCCACAGCAGCCGCGTTGGTGATCCCCGCACCCGGGGCCGCCAGGTCGATGAGGATGTCGGGCACCGGCTTGGAGAAGACCAACTTGATGGTGTTGTCGTCTATGACCTCGGTGTCCTGGTAGTTGACGGCGAGCAGCGCGGTCTGTGATCCGGTGACGTCCCCCTTCAGCCGGTCAAAGTGGGCTTTGACCACTTCCGCATTGAGGGGATCGCCGTTGTGGAAAGTAACTCCCTCTCGAAGCCTGAAGGTGATCTCGGTGGCGTCGGCGCTCTGGGTCCAGTGGGTGGCCAATCCGGGATGGATCTGCATCCCCTGCCCCAGGATGACGAGCGTCTCATAGATCTGGGCGGCAACCGCCATGTCGTTGACCGAGAGAGCGGCGAAGGCATCAAGCTGGAGGGGCTCCTGGTTGGAGCCGAAGACGATGGTTCCTCCGGCCATCAACTCCTCGATCTGCATCTGAGCTTCTTCGACCTGCTTCTGCGATTCGTCGGCCTCCATCTGTGCTTCGTCAGCAGCTTTGGCTGCGTCCATGGCCGCCATTTCGGCTTCCTCAGCTGCTTGCATCGCCTCGTCCAAGGCTGCCTGGGCCTCCTCACCACCGGCCGCTGCTGCTGCCTGGGCCTCTTCCAGGGCCTTCTGAGCCGCTTCGGCTTCAGCCTGGGCTTCTTCCAGGGCTGCCTGAGCTGCTTCGGCTTCGGCTTGAGCTGCTTCGGCTTCGGCTTGAGCCGCTGCGGCCTCGGCCTGGGCTGCGGCCTCGGCCTGGGCTGCTGCTGCTGCCTCGGCGGCGGCCTCGTCGGCCGCACCGTCATCGCCGCATGCGATCGCTGTCAGCGTCAAGGCGATAATGATGCCTAGCAGTGCCCGGCCTCTTAGTCTCTTCATTCTCTTCTCCTATTTCGCTAGGAAGCGCAGGATGAGCGCTCCAATGACTCTTTCTGCCAAGATACATCGACATCCATAGTCAGGCAACCAAGACCAGGTGCTAGCCGGTTTCGGCCAAATAGTGACAGGCCCCGCTCTGGCCGTCGCCCAATGAAATCAACTCCGGAACCTGGTCGCGGCACGGTTCGCGTTCTCCTGACAACCCGCACCGGGTGTGGAAGGCGCATCCGGTAGGTCGTGCTGCCAGAGTTGGTGGAACTCCGGGGATCGGCTGCAGTTGTTCCAGTTCCGTGTCCAGCCTGGGAAGGCTGGTGAACAGTCCGATGGTGTAGGGATGGCGAGGCCGGTGGAAGATGGTCTCTACTGTTCCGGTTTCCACAATCCTCCCGGCATACATGACGGCTACCCTGTCCGCCACTTCAGCGATGACTCCCAGATCGTGGGTGACCAGGATCATTGAGGCGCCGGCGGCTCCGCAGCCAGCGGCCAGCACCTCCAGAACCTGAGCCTGGATGGTGACGTCCAAAGCGGTGGTGGGTTCGTCGGCAATCAGGACAGAGGGCTGGTTGGCGATGGCCACGGCGATCACCACCCGCTGCCTCATGCCTCCCGACAACTCATGGGGGAACTGCCGATAGCGCTGGCGGGGATTGGGGATGTCCACCAGTTCCAGTAGTTCAATGGCCCTCTCCCGGGCTTCGGAGCGGGAGGCGCCATGGATTCTGAGCGCTTCGGCGATCTGGTGTCCTACCCGCATCACCGGATTCAATGAGGTCATGGGGTCTTGGAAGACCATGGCGATTTCCTTGCCCCGGATTTCCTCCAACTTCTCATCCGAAAGCGTCAGCAAGTCCTGGCCCCTGTAGAGGATCCGGCCTCCGTCGATGTGAGCGTTGTCGGGAAGGAGTCCCACCAGGGAGGAGACCGTCACTGTCTTTCCGGATCCAGATTCCCCCACCACTCCCAGGATGTCGCCGGGGTGAAGGGCAAAGCTGACGTCTTCGATGGCGGGGAGCACCCCGGAGTGAGTCTCGAAGGAGATAGAAAGGTTGCGAACCTCCAGCAGGGGCGCCGGGTCTTGAGATGAAGGGTGATGGGCGGATATTGGTTCGGACACCGGCTATTCCGTGTCGCCCTCCGCCAGATCGGCGAGGAGCAAGCCGGCTTCGCGCTCCAGCACGGAGGCGGCTTCGGAGGTGTATGCTGTTGCCCAGTTCGGTTCGTAGCCTCCCCTCTCGAACTCCTCTGCAGTGGGAACGTACCCGGTGTGGCCGTTCGAGTATCCCGCCATGTGGGTGTATTCGAAGGGGGAGGCATCCCTTACCCTCTCTCCGATCTCTGCGAAGGGCTCGCCGGGAAAGCCCAACAGAGCCACCGAGTCGATCCTTATTCCGTGCACCGTGGTGGGCAGGTAGGTTCTCCCTCTGCACAGTTTCGCCCAAGCCGTGCTTATGATGGCCCGCCTGGCGCGGTATCGAGCTTCCAACACATGTTCCTCCGGCGCCCCGGTCCTCTCCAGCTCCAGAAAGCGTCGGGAGAGGCTCTCCGCATGGGCTTCCGCCACGTCGGGATCCTCGGTGGGGCGGCAGGGCATCTCTATGTTCCGTTCCGCGACCCTGACCAACGGCTCCCGGTTCGGAAGCGGCTCATCCACCCAGATACCCAGGGGGGCGCCCGACTCGACGATGCCGGCAAACCTTCTTCGGGTGGGTCGGGTGCGGATGCCGGTGAACACCTTGGCGGCCTCGGCCCCCAGCATGGTCCCCATCCGCTCTGCGGCACCCAGGTCGCCGGTCAGAGCTTCGATGGTCATCATGTTCCCGGCGCACCCCTGCAGGTAGAGGCAGGCAGCGCCGGTCAACTCCTGGACCACCCGTTTGGCTACCCCGGGGAAGTCAGGGCTGAGCAGACGGTTCTGATAGGCCAGAACGATCGGATGAGCGGCGTAACAAACCAAAGCGGCGAGAGGGTTCTCATCGAGATCGTCGAAACGCACCACCATTACCCGGCGGTCGGCGAAGCCGTCGAAGTTCTGTCCTACCACCAGTTCGCCGGTTGGCGCCCGGAGTCTGCGGTTTACCGCGATGTCGCTCTCGCCCCACCCCGCGGCCAGCCGGGCGGGCCGCAGAGAAGCCTTGGCCTGATGGGTTGCGCCCAAGGTCTGCGACCAGACCGTCTCCCGATAGCCCGCCGCCAACTCGTGGCCTCCCCGGCCCGCACGGGATCCCGTAAGGTCCGACCAAACCGGTCCGGCATGGGTGTGGGTGTAGGAGACCCTCACATTCCTGGGATCGATACCCAACACCCCGGCCACGTCGCTCCGGATCCGATCGGAATCCTTAACCGTCACCTCCCCCAAGTCGTAGTCCAGAATGGCGAAGGTCTGGGTCTCGCCCTCCACCACCAGCACGGTTACGAAGAGGTCAAGGTGCACGCCCTCGGCCCGATGGTGAATCTGCGCTCCCCAGCCGGCGTGTTCGATCCCGATCGGGGGGGTGATGACTGCGCGGCCTACTCCGACTCTCATGCTGCTACTCCCATGCTGCCTCGGTCAATCGGTGTGGTTACTGCTCAAAGGGACGCAATGCCCCGGCCTTGAGGATGGGAAGGAGGATACCGGGCGGCGTCTGTTCATTCCGGTGGAGGCCAGTCGAGCTTCTTGGCAGTCAACCCTCCATCCACTTTCAGGGTCTCACCTGTTATGAAACTGGCGCGAGACGAGAGCAGAAACGCGATCGCTTCGGCCAATTCGGCGGCGGCTCCGAAACGCAGTTGGGCATGAAGCGCGTCCGCCGCCGGTTTGGACAACCTGCCGCTATCGATCGCCTCCCGGGCCAAAGGCGTGTCGATGAACCCGGGCGCCACGGCATTGACCCGAATTCCCAGGTGGGCCCATTCGGCGGCCAGCGTCCTGGTCAGGGCGCTGACCGCCGCCTTGGTGGCGGCATATGGCGCCCGGAGCGGCCAGCCGAAGAACTCAGAGACCGAGGAAAGATTGACGATTGCTCCGCCCTGGTTGTCCATCATGTGCCGACCAGCGGCCTGGCACCAAAAGAAGGTCCCGGACAGGTTGATGTCGAGAACCTTCTGCCAATCTTCGGGAGGAAAGCCGACGCTGGATCCGGCCAACTGAATCCCCGCGCAATTGACCAGGCTCCGCACCGGTGTAAGCCATTTCTCGATCTCGTCCATTGCCCGGCGAACGCTCTCGGGCTGGGAGACGTCGCAAAGCACCTCCAGTACCCGGTCGGCACCGTACAGTCCGATCAGCGACTCAGCATGGCCAGGCTTGAGGTCGACCGCGGCACACCGGGTCTGGGGGTTGTCTTCGAGGAGAGTTGTCGCTACCGCCGAGCCGATTCCTCCCGCTGATCCGGTAACAATGGCCACCCCGGCGGAGTCGTTGGTCACCGCTAGGCGCACTTGGGTGTTTCGGTCATGTATATGTCTCTGGCTGGACCAAGCGTCTCCCTATCAGGCTAGCCGCCGCTTTCGGGAGAGGCCGCGTTCGGGACGAACCCGATGGCGCGGGCTCTGTTAGGCTTGTCGGCTGATGGCGACTATCGCCTATCCCCCTATCCCGGTCTGGGAAATCGGTCCTCTGCGGTTCTCTCTTCACGGGGTGTTCGCAGCAGTGGGTTTCTTCGCGGGCTTCTGGCTGGTGGTCCGCCTGTTGGAGCGGCGAGGCTTCGATCCGGCCGGTTTTCACTCTTTGGCCGTATGGATTCTGATCGGAGGCCTTCTCGGGGCTCGCCTTCTGACCGCGCCCGCCGCTCTGGTGGACGGAGCAGGGTGGGCGGCGCTCAATCCGGTGGTCGGCAACTACTCCATCATGGGGGGTTTCGTGGGAGGGATCGTGGTGGGAGTCTGGAGGATCCGCCGTGGCGGGCTTCCGCTCATGCCTTACCTGGACCTGGCTGCCTTCGGTCTGGCGATGGGGACGGTGGTGGGGAGGATCGGGGATCTCGCCATAGTGGAGCACCTGGGCAGGGCCACCACCGCTGCATGGGGGTATGAGGTCCGCCCCGGCTATGACCTGGCGCCTCAGCACAACAGGCTGGAGTGCACCGTCGCCGAAGCGGGTCCTGACGGGATCTGTGGAATCTACCACCATGTCGCCCTTTACGACATGCTGGGCGCGGGGATTCTCTTGGCGGTGTTGTGGTTGATCTATCGCCGAGTGCCTCTCCGCTACGGACAGCTCTTCTCGGTCTGGGTGGTGTGGTACGGCCTGCAGAGGTCCCTACTGGACTCTCTCCGTTTCGGGATGGGCGACGCCTCCCTGGGCGGGTTCACCTGGAACCAGGTGAGCGCGGTGGCAGGAGCGGTGCTGGGAGTGGCGCTGTTCTGGTGGTTCGGCCGACGCCAGCCGAGCGTCTCCCCCGAGAGGGATGCAAGTATGGGGGCGACGGCGGTAGCTACAGATCAGGAGAGCCATACTGTCGAGGACCATTTGCGACATCCCCCGGAGGTGGGGTAGTATCTCCCTCCTGATGCAGGCAGAAGGATTTGTTCGCTATTTCGTCTTTACCGGGCCCCGGCTCCGGAGGGCATAGCGCGGACCTATAACCGACAAGCGCCTGACCCGGAGCCCGGCTCCGGGTTTTCTTTTGCCCGGCGCCGTGCCCTAGCAAACAGCAAAAGAGGTGTGGCAGTGGAGAGACAAGCAACCAGGGAAAGCCGGTCAAAGCCCACCGTGGTAACGGTGGGGGAGACCAGGTTCGGACGCGACCCGTTCCCGGTCATTGCCGGGCCCTGCGCGGTGGAGAGTGAAGAACAGATCAACACCGTGGCGGAGGTAGTCGCCGACAGTGGCGCTTCGATCCTGCGAGCCGCCACCTACCGGCAGGCCAACTCTCCCTACTTCTTCCGAGGTTTGAGACTTGAAGGCGCAAAACTCTTGGCCGACGCGGGCAAGCGGGTGGGCCTACCGGTTGCCATGCCGATCATGGAGGAGCGGGAACTGGAGGAGGCGGGGGACTTGGTCGACCTGTTGGAGATCCACCACGGATCGATGCAGAATTTCGAGTTGTTGAGGGTGGCGGGTCGCTCCCAGAAGCCGGTGATGATCCGCCGGGGTCCCTCGGCCACGCTCGACGAGTTCCTCTGGTCGGTGGAGTATCTGATGGCTGAAGGAAACGATCAGATCATCCTGGTGGAGCGCGGCATCCGCACCTTCGGCACGGGCCATCGGGACACTTTGGACATAACAGCGGTCCCTCAACTGAAAGAGATCTCCCATCTCCCGGTGTTGGTGGATCCAAGCCACGCCTCGGGAGGCGCCACCCGGGTGCCGCCCTTGGCGTTGGCGGCCCAGGGAGTGGGCTCGGACGGGTTGATTGTGGAAGTCCATCCGGAGCCCGAGACCGCCAAGACCGAAGGCCCGCGCCAGTTGAACCTGGAGGAGTTCGCCGATCTGATGGTGCGGTTGGGAATTAGCCGTCTCCGTACCCGTATCGACTTGGTTGACCGGGAAATCGTCCGGCTGTTGGCCCGCAGGCGGCAGCTGAGCCTGGAGGTGGGCCGCGCCAAGGCCGACCAGGGCTGGCCGGTGAAAGTGCCCCACCGGGAGGCGGAGCTCTTGGAGGTGGTGCGCGAGGAGGCTCTCCTTACCCAACTCGATCCGGACTATGTGGAGGGACTGTTCGAAATGGTGTTGGAGAGCTCCCGCCGGGCCCAACGCGAGATGCGCGGTACCGAAGGCTAAAGCTCTTTCCCGGACACCCCGAAGTTAGCTAGCATCTTGGCCGAGTCGGCTGCGGAGATGGCCGAGGCAGGGCCCCGTCGTCCAGCGGCCTAGGACGCCGGCCTTTCAAGCCGGTAACGCGGGTTCGAATCCCGTCGGGGCTACTTCACCTATTCGAGAGAGATGTCTGTACAGCTTTACAACCGGTTTCTGGCGCTTCTGGTTCTTATGGCCTTGGCGGCCGCCTTGGCGTTGGCGTTCCGTCCGGTGCGGCGAGCCGTGCGTGGGCAGGGTCTGGACAGGTCGTGGAGGTGGCCTGCCTTCCTCCTGGCCGCCGCCGCAACCGCGGGGAGCCTGGTCTTCTCGGAGGTGATCGGCTATGAGCCCTGCGAGCTGTGTTGGTACCAACGGATAACCATGTATCCCATGGTCGTGATCTTCGGGATGGATCTCCTGGGTGGCGAAGGCGACTCGCGTATCCGCCGGTACGCGCTCCCCCTGGCGGTGGTGGGACTGGCGATCAGTGTCTATCACTACCTGGTGCAGGTCTTTCCGGATGCCGGCGCCGGGGTGTGCGGGATGGGAGTGCCGTGTTCGGCCCGTTACGTTGAGGAATTCGGTTTCGTCTCCATCCCGTTCATGGCCGGAGCCGTGTTTGCCCTGATAGTCGCTATTCTCTTGGCTTTCGGGAAGCCGGTCTCCATAGGAGAAGCAGCAGATGGCGGCTAAGAGCAGGAACAAACTGGTGATCATCCTGGGCGGGGGGGTCGCCGTGCTGGTCGCCGGGCTGGTGGCGTTCTTCACGGTCTCCGGCTCCGAGCCGGAGACCGCAGAGGTCACGGTCGAGGGGGACCCCATCCCGGTGCTGGCCGGGAATGCCCCCGTCGGCCAGGACATCGCCTTCGGATGGGATGCGCCGACGGTGACCGGCTCCGACTGGAAGGGCAATCCAGTGACCATCGATCCGGCTGACGGGCGTCCCAAAGTGATCGTGTTCCTGGCCCATTGGTGCCCTCATTGTCAGGCGGAAGTCCCCCAAATACAGGCGTGGCTCAACCAAACGGGGGGAAGTTCCGAGGTGGATCTCTACGGGGTGGCGACTTCGATCAACCGGTCCCGGCCCAACTGGCCCCCAAGCGACTGGCTTGAGAGAGAAGGATGGACATCGCCCACCATCATGGACCTGAACAACCGAACATCCACGGCATACGGCTTGTCGGCTTTTCCATACTGGGTGGCCGTCAACTCAGAGGGCAAGGTGGTGTACCGCGTGGCGGCGAGTATCGGGGTGGAGGGGCTTCTGACCCTCCAGCAGCTTGCAACCCAGAGCATGGCGGAACTCGAGGAGTTGATCGCACAAACCGGGGGTTGAGTCCCGTCGCCCCCTAACGCTGGTCGTCCAGGCCCTTCACCTTGGCCAGCCGGCGCATATAAACCGCTTCCCTTATCAGTTGCGCGTCAAGAAAGGCTTTGACCAACTCTTCGGCGAGAGCCGCTCCTATCACCCTGCTACCCAGGCAGAGCAGGTTCATATCGTCGTGTTCCACCGCCTGACGGGCTGTGTAGGTGTCGTGTGCGATCGAGCCTCGTATGCCTTTGACCTTGTTGGCGACGATCGAAGCGCCCGCCCCGCTTCCGCAAATCATGATTCCCCGGTCTGCCCGTCCCTCTGTAATCGCATAGGCAACCGCCAGCGTGTAGTCGGGGTAATCGACACGGTCGTCACTGTGGGTGCCGAGATCGAACACCGTATGACCCTGGTAGGCAAGAAACCCGGTTAGCTGTTGTTTCAGCGGAAAGCCCGCATGGTCGGCACCTATCGCCACCCTCATATGTCTCTCCTGTCACCGAAGACGTACCGAGAGAGGCTACCGCACAGAGGCCCAGTGTCTGGTGACCCGGAGGAGTAGGAGCTGGGTGTTCCGCCTCAGGCGGTCCGGTTCGTACAATCGGGGTTGAAGTGAGTGAGATAGTCCTGGAAGGCGGAGTTCCCCTGCGGGGGTCGGTGAGACTGCTGGGGGCCAAGAATGCCGTATTGCAGCAGATGATCAGCACCCTGATCTGTCCCGGATGGCATCGCCTCTCCAATGTGCCCGACATCGCCGACGTGCGGGCTTTGATGGAAGTGTTGGAGCATTTGGGTGTGAGATGCGATCTGGTCGGCAAGGATCTGGCGATGGTGGTGCCGGAACGGATGAGCGTGGAAGCGCCCTTGGAGTTGGTCCGCTCCATGAGGGCCTCCATATTGTTGCTGGGTCCCCTGCTCACCAGGTTTGGCGAGGCCAAGGTCCCCCTGCCGGGTGGAGACGACCTGGGCGCTCGTCCGGTGGACATGCACTTGAGCGGTCTACGGCAGATGGGCGCCGAGTTGGAGTTGGTGCACGGGGTGCTGGTGGGAAGGGCTCCCCGCGGCCTCACGGGAACCGAGGTCGAACTTCCCTTCCCGAGTGTGGGCGCCACCCAGAATCTGATGATGGCTGCGGTGATGGCCAGGGGAGACTCGGCCATCATAAACGCCGCCCGTGAGCCGGAGATCGAGGACCTGGGCTTACAACTGGAGAAGATGGGAGCCCGCCTCTCCGGTGTGGGGAGCCCCATTATTCGCATCGTCGGCACAAGAGATCTGCACCCGGCGGCTCATCGGGTGATCTCCGATCGGATCGCAGCCGGCACCTATGCCATGGCGGGGGCTATCACCGGCGGCGAGGTGACCATCACGGGATGCGAGCCCGCCCACCTTCGTATGGAACTCGCCAAGCTGGAGGCGGTCGGATGCGAGGTGGAGAGGGGGGAGGGCTGGTTGAGGCTCCAGGGGCCGGACCGTCCCGAGGCGGTGGACTTCGCCACTCTGCCCTACCCGGGTTTTCACACCGACCTCCATCCCCAGATGGTGGCGGTGCTGTCGGTGGCGAGGGGCACGTCGGTGATAACCGAGAATCTCTACGACGGACGGTTTCGCTATGTGGGGGAACTGGCTCGGATGGGCGCCGACATCTACACCGAGTGGCAGCACGCCATCGTGCGTGGAGTGGAGAGACTGTCGGGGTGTCCGGTTATGGCAACCGACATAAGGGCCGGAGCCGCCCTGGTGATCGCGGGGCTGGCGGCCGACGGCTTCACTTCCATAGGAGGGGTGGAGCACATCGACCGCGGTTACGCCGACCTGGTCGGGGATCTGACCGGGATGGGCGCCCGGATCAGGCGAGAGGACCTGAACAACGATGATCGAACGCGGTTATTCGGGTGGTAACCGGCGGAATGATCCGTCTACGATGAGGGTTCTTAGGGTTAAGGAAAGAGATGACCGAGACAATTCTGGAACTTCCCAAGCGTCAGGCGAAGAGGCCGGAGGGCCCTTCGCTGCCCGAGGTTGACTTGAAGCTGCTCGAGGCGGCTCTCGACTACATACGCCCGGCGGTGCAGGTCGATGGCGGAGACCTCATCCTGCTGGGTGCGGAGGAGGGAGTGGTGACAATCCAGATGGTGGGAGCCTGCGGAGGGTGCCCCTTGTCGATGATGACCCTGAAGGAGGGGATCGAGAGGATCCTCAAAGCCAAGGTGCCGGGAGTCGTCTCGGTCGACGCCGTGGCCTAGGTTCCGATTGGGTTCGGAGTGGGCAGCCATCGCCCGGAGCTTTCCCGTCTCCTGGACGACCTTCGCACCGGGAATCGAAGGGCGTTGGCCCGGGCGATAACCCTTGTAGAAAACCATCTTCCCACCGACCCTACGCTGGGGGAGTTGTGGGAGTCGGCAGGGGTGAACGACCGCTCGGCCAGGCTGGTGGGCATCACCGGCCCTCCCGGCGTGGGGAAGAGCACCCTGGTCTCGGAACTGGTGGGTTGCATCAGAGACACCCATCTGACGGTGGGGGTGGTGGCGGTGGATCCGGCCAGCCCCCTAACCGGCGGGGCCATGCTGGGGGATCGGATCCGTATGCAGAGGCATTTCACGGATCCGGGGGTGTTCATCCGGTCCATGTCGACCCGGGGTCATCTGGGAGGCCTGTCCAAGGCCACCCGCGCTGTCGCTGAGTTGCTGTCCCTGGCCGGATTCGAGGTGGTGCTGGTGGAGACTGTGGGAGTGGGACAGTCGGAAGTGGAGGTAATGCGGGTCACTCCAACCGTGGTGGTGGTGGTCAATCCCGGCCTGGGAGACTCCGTGCAGGCCGACAAGGCCGGCCTGTTCGAGATAGGCGGGGTGTTCTGCGTCAACAAAGCCGACCAGGATGGGACCGATCAGGCAGTGCGTACCCTCCGTCAGATGATCTCTTTGGGGCATCGTCCCGGCCCTAGGCCGCTGGTTCTCACTACCGTAGCCACCGAGGGCCGAGGCGTCCCCCAACTCTGGGAAGCCATTGTCGCCCGCGGGGATCACGCCGGCTCGGCCAACTGAGCGGCTCCCGCCAAGACAGGCACTTCCCCTCGGTCCCTCCCACCCAGCCGCACCTGCTACCCCCACGCGGCGGTGGTCACGGCCAGTACCAACGCGGTTGCCATCTGCAGCCGGGAGGTGGACTTGAGCACCCTGGTCAGAGCCGCACCCCGGGCGGCGCCCAACACGGCGCGGACAGGACCGATGGCGAAAGGCACCAGTCCTAGCGTTGCCGCCGTGGCCACCGGTGTGAAACCGACCGCGGCCGAAGCGCCAACCACGGCTAAGGACGCCCATACCAGAACCGCATAGAAGGATCTTGAGCGGTCCTCACCCATCATCACCGCCAGGGTGCGCTTTCCTACCCTGGCGTCGGTCTCTATGTCTCTCAGGTTGTTGGCCACCAGGATCGCGGAAGCCAGCGTTCCCATCGGAATGGCCAGGGTCCAGGCCTCGATTGGGGCGGAGGCGTCGTGGACGAACCGGGTGCCCACCGTGGCCACCAGCCCGAAGAAGACGAAGACGAACAGTTCTCCCAGTCCCCGATACCCATAGGGCCAGGGTCCCCCTACATAGGTGAGCATGGCCAGCACCGACAGAATTCCTACCCAGACCAGTATCCATCCGGCGATCAGGATGAGATAGAGCCCTGCCGCAAAGGCCACGGCGATTGCTGCCCAGGTGGCCATCCACATGCGCCGAGACGAGATGACTCCCTCCGAGACCATCCGGCGAGGACCCTGACGATCCGGAGTGTCGGCCGACCGGGCCGCATCGGAGACATCATTGGCGAAGTTGGCGGCCACCTGAATGGCAACCCCCACGATAAGGGTCATGAAGAAGGCGTCCCATCGGAACGCCCCGTCGCCCACCGCCAGTCCGGTCCCCACCGTCACCGGCGCCACCGATGCCCAGAGGGTGTGAGGCCGGGCGGCTGTCTTCCAGGCCTGGAAACGGGTGAGTTTGGGGTCCGAGGCCTTAATAGTGCCAGGGAAACTGGTCGAAGCGGGGAGACCGCTTTTCCAAGAAGGCGTCCCGACCCTCGGCTGCTTCATCGGTGCCATATCCCAGCCGGGTCGCCTCCCCGGCGAAAATCTGCTGGCCTACCAGCCCATCGTCCACCAGGTTGAAGGCGAACTTGAGCATCCGCTGGGCGGTGGGGCTCTTGGCGGTGATGGTCCGAGCCCAATCCAGGGCTACCTCTTCCAGCCGGTCGTGGGGGATCACGTCGTTCACCATTCCCATCTGCTTGGCTTCCTCTGCGCGGTAGTCCCTCCCCAGAAAGAAGAGCTCACGGGCTCTCTTCTGGCCAATCATCCTGGCCAGGTAGGCAGATCCGTATCCAGCGTCGTAGCTGGCCACATCCGGATCGGTCTGCTTGAAGATTGCATGGTCGCCGCACGCCAGTGTCAGGTCGCAGACCACATGCAGGCTGTGTCCGCCTCCCACCGCCCATCCCGGCACGACCGCGATCACCACCTTGGGCATGAAGCGGATGATGCGCTGGGCCTCCAGAATGTGAAGTCTCCCCAGACGAGCGGGATCGATGGATGGCCCATCGGCCCCATCGGCGTATTTGTATCCGTCCCTTCCCCTGATCCGCTGATCGCCCCCCGAGCAGAAAGCCCATCCTCCGTCGCGGGGAGAAGGCCCGTTGCCGGTGAGCAACACACACCCCACACGGCTCCACTGCCGGGCGTGTTCCAAGGCGACGATCAACTCATCCACGGTGTGGGGGCGGAAGGCATTCCGCACTTCCGGGCGGTCGAAGGCTATCCGTACCGCTCCCACATCCACGGCGCGGTGATACGTGATATCGGTGAATGAAAAACCAGGTACAATTTCCCAGGCAGAGGGGTCGAAATGCTCCGAATCCACGTTCATGACGAGGTTACCCTGGTTCCCACCCTTCCATCAGCCAGACAGAATCCCCAGGACGGTACTCGATGCGAGTGTTGTTGGCAGACAGATTCCCCGAGCAGTTTCTGCCCGAAATGGAGAGACTGGGCTTCGATTGCGATTTTCAGCCCGAACTGAGTGGTGCGGAACTCCAGGGGGCTCTCGAAGAAGTGCAGGTACTTTTGGTGCGTTCCACCCCGGTTACGGCCGAGGCGATCGATGCGGCGGATGATCTGGCATGGATCATCCGGGCCGGAGCCGGTTACAACACAATCGACTGCCAGGCTGCTTCTCGCCGGGCGATCTGGGTCTCGAACGTTCCGCGCCAGAACGCGATCGCAGTGGCGGAACTGGCGATGGGTTTGATGTTGGCTGTCGACCGCCGAATCCCAGACAACGTGACGGCCATCCGTCAAAACGAGTGGCGAAAGCGAGAGTTTTCAGGGGCTCGCGGTCTGCATGGCAGGACCCTGGGGATAGTGGGAATGGGCCAGATCGGCTTCGAGGTGGCCAAGCGCGCCCGAGCATTCGGCTTGAAGCTGCTCACCGTGGAGAAGCCGAGAACGTTCGAGGCCCTCGACCAGATGAGGAAGCTGGGCGTGGGGACTGTCTCGGGACTGGAGGAACTCTTCGCTGTGTGCGACATTGTCAGCCTCCACACGCCGTCCACCCCCGAGACCAACGGCATGGTCTCGGCCGACCTGTTGGCGCGGATGAAGCCGGGGGCCTGGCTGATCAACACGGCACGCGCCGATCTGGTGGACGAGGAGGCCCTGCTGGAGGCAGTCGATCGACAGGACCTGTGGGTGGGAATCGATGTCTTCTCCGGAGAGGCCGAAGCCGCCTCGGGCACCGGTGACTCGAAGCTGGCCAGCCATCCGCATGTGTACGTCACTCACCACATCGGAGCTTCCACTCGTCAGGCCCAACACGCGATCGCAGCCGAGGTTGTGAGAATGCTGACGGACTTTGCTCGGGGCAAGGTGCGCAACGTGGTGAATCTTGGGGCGCTCTCCCCCGCAGGGACCTACCTGACTATTCGTCACATCGATCGGGTGGGAGTACTCTCCGGCGTCCTGACGTCGATCAAATCATCGGGGCTCAATGTGCAGCACATGACCAACCAGGTCTTCAGCGGGGCGGGTACCGCGGTAGCAGTGGTGCAGGTGCAGGGAGAGGTGTCGGACGCCATGGTGGAGGAACTGGAGGGCCTGCCTTACATCTTGGGAGTGACCGCTTACCCGAGCGGGCTGCTGGAATGAGTGGCTGGCTGAGGCCGGTCCAGACTCGGCTGGTCTCTCCGGAGTACGCGTGGCGGGTGGTGCCGCCCGCCTATGACTTCTTGACTCCCTACGAGCGGTACCGCTGGGCCTCGGAGAACCCCGACTCTTTCTTCAACGCCTTCACTCCGGCCGACAGCTGGCCCAATAAGTCCTTCCGCCAACTGGTGTCCCAAGCCGCCGGTTACCTGGATCGTCAACTGCGAAAGGGCGTCTTCGGTCCGCCGCTGGAAGGCTTGTTTGTCTATCGGATAGCCGACAGCGTGCATCAGCAGACCGGTGTGGTGGGGGACGCGCCGGCGGCTTCCGCCCCGCAAACACTGGTGCCTCATGAGACCACTCGATCCGACCGCGAGGAAGAGCTCTACAAATACATGGGGGAAGTGCCGTATAGCTCCAATCCCATGGGATTGGGATACCCGCCCCGGACGGAGATCGACGGCATGGTGGAAGAGATCTGTCGCTCTGTCCCCGACGTCTCAGTTACGCTGGAGAACGGTGATCTGCACCAGATCTGGGTGGTTCCCCAAGATATAGTTCCGGGGTTGTTGGACGAGTTCTCCAAGGTTCCCAAGGCTTACATCGTGGATGGCCACCATCGGGCGGCTGCCTCGCTTCGACACGCCTCCCGGTATGGCGCCGACGAGGCGCATCCGGCGGGAAGGATGCTGGTCGTGGCTTTCCCCACCGACCAACTGCGCATCCATCCCTATCACCGGTGGGTGAAGGCCGAACTGTCGGCGGAGCGACTGGAAGAGGATGTGGGGGCGGTAAGGGCGCCGGTGCGCCTGCCCGCCAAAGGGGAGGCGATGGCTATCACCAGCCAGGGCTGCTGGTCGATTCGACTGTCCCACTGCGAGTCGTCCCACTGCCAAGATGAAATGGATGCCGTGGCCCTCCATCGCACCGTGCTGGAGCCGTTGTTGGGTGTAGCGGACGAGAGAACCGATCCACGAATGGATTTCATCCCCGATCACGAGGGCATCAAGACGGTGGTAGACCGGGTTGCCGAGCACGGAGGAGTCGGTTTCATGCTGTCCCCGGCCACCATGAACCAGGTGATTCATGCCGCGGACAACCGACTGCCCATTCCACCCAAGGCGACCTTCTTCGTTCCCAAGACTCGCTCTGGGTTCTTCCTGTCCCCCCGGCACGGAGGTTCATAGGCTGGCCGTTTGAGGGATGGAGCCGGGTTGTCTACAGCTCGTCCCAGAGGTCTCCGGCGGCCAGGTCGATGGCGGTCCAGGCCATTCCCACGGCGCCGTCGAAGACGGCCCGCTTGCCTTCGGGGGTGATGGTCCGGCTTGTGAAGGCGGGCTGGTGGTTTCCGATCGGAGCGCAGTGGAGTGAGAGCATGGGGTGGATGGTGGGCACGATCTGGGAGACGTTCCCCATGTCGGTGGAACCGGCTTCCGAGGGATTGATGTCTGCGCCTCTTGTCAGGGGCCGCCCCAGGGCCAGGGAGTTGGCGGCATAGAGGTCGGTGAGGAGGGCATTGCTGACCAACTCGGTGTATCCATTGCCCATCTGCTCTATCTCTGCCCGGCATCCGGTGGCTTGGGCGGCCGCCTCGAAGCAGGACCGTACCCGCTCTCTCAGCACTTCGAGTCGTTCGAAGTCTTGCGATCTGACGTACCACTTTGAGCGGGTAAGAGCGGGGATGATATTGGGAGCCTTCCCGCCGTCGGTGATGATCCCGTGGATCTTGTCGGTGGACAGGATGTGCTGGCGGAGGGTGGAGATATTCACATAGGACTGGACGAACGCATCAAGGGCGTTGACGCCCTTTTCGGGAAACGCCGAAGCATGAGCCTCCTTCCCGTGAAAGGCCACCTCCAACTGGATGATTGCCAGGGAAGGGCCGTCGACCACGTCGCGGGGTGAAGGGTGGACCATCATGGCAGCGGCGGCGTCTCCGAACGCTCCGGCATTGATCAGATCCACCTTCCCCCCATAGATCTCCTCTGCCGGGGTCCCCAGGACGGTGAGGCGGAACCCCAGTTCCTCCGTCAGGGGTTGGAGAGCGAGGCCGGCGCCCACCGCGGCCGAGGCGATGATGTTGTGCCCGCAAGCGTGACCGATGCCGGGAAGGGCGTCATACTCGGCACAGATCACCAACTCGGGGCCTTCCTGTCCGGACCGGGCGGCGAAGGAGGTGTCCAGACCGTACGCCGGGTATTCGACCGTGAAACCATATCCTTCCAGCACCTGGGCGAGGCGGGCTGAGGATTGGTATTCCTCGTATGCGGTTTCGGGGTTGTCGTGGAGCCAGAGATTCAGCTCCTCCAGGCGCGTTTGCTGGCTGGTGACTCTCTGGCGGGCTTGTTCTTTTAGATTCTGATGGGCCAACTCGGACATTAGGACGGAGACCTCCTCCCCGGAAATGAGCGACACACGGTCTGTGGGTTTGTGGAGACAGGTTACCAAGCACTCCCGCTCCCTCCTGTGGCCGGGACCGTTTCGGGTAACCTCCGCGGCGGTGGCTGCGGAATAATGGATATATCGGAGATAGGGTTTTCCGGGCTGAAGCCGTCTGTTGACTTCGCCTTTCTGGCCGACGCCGTGCAGGTGGTGGGAGGGAAGCTGTTCGCTCTGGGAGGCGGCTGGGATCAGCTGCTGGTGAGGACGCTTCCTACCAGGCACTCCTCGATGGGTATCGGCATGAGAGTCACCTTCCCATGGGGATGGGACAAGTCACCGGTGAAAGTGGGTGTGGACCTCCAGGACCAGGATGGAAGGAGCGTCATGGGGCCCCGGATGCTCCAGCGAAGGATTCCCGTCAAGCAGCCTTCCAGGCTCCCCCCCGGATCGGTCTTCGGGTACCCGATAGCCTTCACCTTCAACTCGCTGGCTTTCAAGTCGGAGGGGGACTACTCCTTCGTGATCCATCTCGACGAGGAACCCGTTCATCGACTGCGCTTCACGGTGCGTCGGCGCCGCCGCCCCAGAGCGTGACCCGGATAAGAGCCGTTCTGTTCGACTTGGGAGGAGTGGTCTTCGAATCGCCCCTGCATTCCATTGCCTCCTTCGAAGCCGACCAGGGTCTGTCGCCAGGGACGGTGGGGCGGATCGTGACGGAAGCGGGAGGAGACGGAGCCTGGGCGCGGCACGAACGGGGAGAGGTCAGCGCCGAGACCTTCGAGCGGGGCCTGACCGAGGAAGCGCGGCGGTTCGGGGTGGATCTGGATGTGGCGGGGATGATGAGGAGGATCGAAGCCGATGTGGCGATCCGTCCCCGCATGCTGGCGGCAGTCCGGCGGTTGCGGGAGGAGGGTTTCGTAGTGGCGGCCGTCACCAACAACTGGAAGGGGTTGAACGCGCCGTCGGTGGCTGACCACTTCGACGTCGTGGTCGAGTCCTACCTGGAGGGAGTACGCAAACCCGAACCAGAGATCTACCGTAAAACGCTTTCTCGCCTAGGCGTGGCGCCTCATGAGGCGGTGATGCTGGACGACATTGGCGTCAATCTCAAGACTGCCCTTAAGATGGGTATGACCACGATTAAAGTGACGGATCCCATCGACGCCCTGGAAGAATTGGGCGCGTTGGTGAATGTTTCGCTCCTCTAAGACAAGGAGGCGCCCACCCGATGACTCTGCCCCCGCTCCCTGCCCCCTATCGAGATCAGTTCCGCGAGCCCCCTGGTTTCATGAATTCTGCGGCCATCTCCCCGGTCTCCAGGCTGGTGGAGAGCAGGGTGGCCGATTATGTGGCGGACTTCCGGCGGGCCACCGGGAACCTGAGCACCCTTCTGGAGGAGGCAATGAGCCGGGGCCGGTGGGGACTCGCCGGCCTCCTGGACGCAGACATGCCGAGAGTCGGCGTCACACACACTACCGGGGCGGGCCTCCTGCATGTCGCTTTCGGGTTGCGGGGCGGGAACGTGGTGGTCCCCGGAGCCGAGTTCCCCACCAATCTCTATCCATGGATCCGCGCCCGGGAGGCAGGTTTGATCGACGAGGTGCGCCGGGTCCCCCTGCCTGATCTTCGCCTCACTCCCGACCATCTCCGGCCGTTCGTCGATGCTTCCACCCGGGTTGTGGCGGTGAGCCATGTCGACTTCGCCACCGGCTTTCGCGCTGATCTGGCGAAGATACGGGAAGCCTTTCCGGAACCGCTGCTGGTGGTGGACGCCATCCAGTCGCTGGGAGCGTTCCCGGTGGACAGCGCCTCATCGGATGTGGTGGCGGCGGGCAGCCACAAGTGGATGAGGGCCGGATTCGGCGGGGCGGCCATGATGGTCTCCGACCGCGCCACAGACCGGCTGGCGCCCACTCTCACGGGATGGTTGGGCGTCGCCGACCCCCTCGACTTCCAAACTCCCCCTCCCCATCCACCTGCCGAGGCGGTCGCTCGCTTTCAGATGAGCAGCGATCCGGTGATGGGGGCGGTGGCCCTGGCGGCGGCATGCGAAGTGATCCGCATGGCGGGTGCGGAGGTGATCAGCCGCCGCATCTCGGCGGCGATGGACCGATTGGAGGAGCAGTTGGAGAGAATCGGGTGCGAACTCCGGCAACCGTGGAGGGATCCGGGGGAGCGGGCAGGAATTCTCACCTTCAGGATCCCCGGCCGAGACTCGGGAGAGGTAGTGGAGACCATGAGAGAGCGCGGGGTGGTGCTGGCCGACCGGGCCGGCTGGGTGAGAGTATCCCCTCCCGCCACAACCACCACCGAGTCGATAGGTCTGCTTTTGGAGGGACTTGCTCCTCTCGTGCTTTAGCCTTGCGGTCGGTTTGGGCACGGATCGGCCGCTTCGGAGGACAACTCATAGGACCGCCGCGTCGTCCAGGTCAGCCACCCGATCGGCTATCTCTCCGGGGGACAAATCGCTGTCCACGGTGGCTCGTTCTGACACCTGAGCTTCGGGGACCGGGTGGTTGGCCACCCAGATCACCCTCCTTGCTCCCGCCTCGGCGACCGCCTGGGCCCACTGGGTGAAGAGTTCGCCGGCGTCGGCCGCAAAGGAGATCTCCCGTCCGTCCCTGCCGGCATCGCACACCAGGACTACGGTGTGACACCGGAGACATGCGGCGGAGACGTGTGAGGTGTCCGAGACATCACCCACGGCCACCTTGACCCCTGCCTCCTTGAGGAGCACTCCGACGGAAGGATCGGAGACGAACGCCCGCACCTCCCGGTCGGGGTCGATCAATTCTCCTATGATTACTTCCCCCACCGGGGTGTCGGCGCCCACCACTATTACCGGCACCGGATCCCGGTCCCTTGTGACAGTTCTTCCGGCGGGTCACGCCGGCTGAGAGAGTTATTGAAACAGGCGATTTCCGGTAGGTTAATGTTTGTTACCGGGGGATCATGTGCAGCCTTCAGACCTGATAAAAGACCTTGCGGCTCGTTTTCATCACGATGCCTGTGGAGTGGGGTTGATCGCTGCCCGAGACCGCCGGCCGTCCCATCGTATGACCAGGCTTGCCGTGGAGTGCCTGATCCGCTTGGACCATCGAGGAGCCAAGGTTGCCGATGGCACCGGAGACGGCGCCGGCCTTCTCACCCAGATACCGCACCGGCTGCTGTCCAGGTACCTTCGAAGCGTGGGAGTCGCTCCTCCTGACCGGTTGGGAGTCGTGATGGCTTTCCTTCCCGCCGAAGATCCCCGGGCAGGCGAAAAGGTTGTAACCGAGGCCCTGTCGACCGAGGGCATCCCTCTCCTGGCGTGGCGTTCCGTTCCCACCGATCCCCAAGCGCTCAGCAACCGCGCTGGCAAGCTTATGCCGGTGATACGCCAGGCTTTGGTGGGGGTACCGGACACTCTCGATTTCGAGGAATTCGAGCGCCTGATGTTGCTGGCGAGAAAACGCATGGAGAGGGCCGGGGAGAGCCTGGCTTCTTTCTCCATTCCCAGCGCATCGGCCCGGACCGTGGTCTACAAGGGCCTCTTCACCGCGGCGCGCATAGCCGACTTCTACTGGGACCTGAATGATCCCGACTACCACACCGCTTTTGCCGTCTTCCACCAGCGCTTTTCGACCAATACCTTCCCTGCATGGGAGATCGCCCAGCCTTTCCGGTGTCTCGCCCACAACGGCGAGATCAACACCATAGCGGCTAACCGGAGTTGGATGAAGGCTCGGGAACAACGCGTGGCTTCGACCGTCTGGGGAGAACGGACCAAAGACCTGCAACCCTTCGTACAGCCAGGGCTCTCGGATTCCGCCAGCTTGGACAACGTCTTCGAGTTACTGCTCCGCACCGGCAGGTCTCTGCCCCACATCAAGGAGATGCTCATCCAGCCAGCTTGGGAGAGTGCCCCCACCCTTGATCCGAAGTCCCAGGACTTCTATGAGTACCACTCTTCCCTGACCGAGCCGTGGGACGGTCCAGCCGCGCTGGCGGTCACCGACGGGGTGTCGCTGCTCGCAGCCATGGACCGGAATGGTCTACGACCCGCCCGCTGGACAATCACCCCCTCGATGCTGATAGTGGCCTCGGAGGCCGGAGTGTGCCCGTCGGAGGAGGTGTGGGCTGAGCAGACCGGTCAGTTGGGCCCGGGTGAGATGGTGCTCTTCGACGGTGAGACCGGCGAAATACGGTTCAGCGATCAAATACGTCCGGAATTGTGCCGTCTCCGGCCTTATAGGGAGTGGATGGAACACCAAACCCTCTACATACAGAAGCCATTCTCCGCTGAGGTGCGTTTCGAGATAGAGCGTGACAGGCTGTGCCGTGTGTTCGGCTATACGGCCGAGGAGCGCCGGCTGATCCTGGCCGAGATGGCCCTGGGCAAGAGCCCTCTCGGTTCGATGGGAAGCGACACCCCCCTGGCGGCCTTTTCCGGGCGGCCCCGACGGCTTGCCCACTACTTTCACCAGCAATTTGCCCAGGTGACCAATCCTCCCATGGATCCCATCCGGGAACAGTCGGTGATGTCGCTGCGAACCTACCTCGGAGGAAGGGGATCGTTCCTGGAGGACAGTTACCGGCCCTATGCCAGGATGGAACTCCTCTCGCCGGTCCTTTCCCTCGCCGAACTGGAGACGGTGGTGAGGTCGGGAGACCCGCGTTTCTTTTCCCACTGGATTCCCTGCGTGTGGCCGGTCGTGAAAGGTCGAGAGGGGATGAAACGCCGCCTCGATCAGATATGTGAGGAGGCGGTGGAAGCCACCGAACAGGGCGCCTCGATCATCGTGCTTTCCGACCGGGAGGTCGACGGCGCACATGCGCCCGTTCCCATGCTGCTGGCGGTGGGGGCGGTTCACCAGCGTCTGATAGAGAGCGGGCTGAGGGTATCGGTCTCCATAGTCGCCGTCTCGGGGGAGACGCGGGACTCCCACGACCTGGCCTGTTTGATCGGCTACGGCGCCTCGGCCGTGAATCCCTATCTGGCGATCCGGGAAGTCATGCACATGGCCCAGGAGGGAGTCTTGAAGGTCCACCCTGTGGAGGCCCAGGAGAACTACCGGAACGCCCTCCAGAACGGCCTTCTGAAAGTCATGTCCAAGATGGGAATCTGCACGGTCTCGGCATACAGGGGGAGCGAGTTGTTCGAGGCCCTGGGGCTTGAACCGGAGGTGCTGGACTATGCCTTTCCCAACACTTCCAGCAGGCTGTCCGGCCGGGGTTTCGATCACCTGGCCTGGAACACACTCCGGTTGCATTCGCTCTACTCGGCAGGTGACGAGGAGCCGGGCGGCTTTTACAAGCAACGCGGTGGGGGAGAGTTCCACGTAACCAGTCCCAGGGTGGTCCTGGCCCTGCACAGGGCGGCCCGGTCCGGGGACCAGGACGACTGGGACCGCTATCTGGAGACGATCCAGCAACGGCCCGTAACCCACATCCGCGATCTGTGCACCTTCGTGGAGAGGACCCCGGTTCTGTTGTCGGAAGTCGAGCCGGCCGAGTCAATCATGCGCCGCTTCGTCACGTCGGCGATGTCTCATGGAGCCCTCTCCAAGGAAGCACACGAAGCTCTGGCCGAAGCCATGAACCGGATCGGGGGCCACTCCAACTCCGGGGAGGGAGGGGAGGGTACCGACCGCTACGGGACCCCCCGCAACTCCTCCATAAAGCAAGTGGCGAGCGGACGGTTCGGGGTTACTCCCGGCTACCTCTACTCGGCTAGGGAGTTGCAGATCAAGATGGCACAGGGTTCCAAGCCTGGGGAGGGTGGCCAGTTGCCCGGGCACAAGGTCTCCCCGGAGATCGCCCGGCTGCGTCACACCAAACCGGGAGTGACTCTCATCTCCCCGCCCCCGCATCATGACATCTATTCGATTGAGGACTTGGCCCAGCTCATCTATGACCTCAAGACCTTCAAGCCGTCGGCCAGAGTCTCGGTCAAGCTGGTCTCCGAACCGGGAGTGGGAACCATTGCGGCGGGAGTGGTGAAAGCCAGGGCCGATGTGATCCTCATCTCCGGGATGGAAGGGGGCACCGGAGCCTCGCCTCTCGAGTCGATCAAACACGCCGGATCGCCTTGGGAGTTGGGTCTGGCCGAGGCTCATCAGACCCTGTCCATCAACGGGTTGCGGGGAGAGGTGGAGCTTGAGACCGACGGAGGACTGCGCACCGGTCGGGATGTGGTAGTAGCAGCCCTGTTGGGAGCCGACCGTTTCGGGTTTGGGACCCTGCCCCTACTGGCGTTGGGATGCAAGATGGTCCGCCAGTGCCATCTCAACACCTGTCCGGTGGGCATAACCACCCAGCGGGAAGATCTCCGAGCCCGGTACGCAGGGGAGGTGGAACAGGTGGTGTCGGTCTTCCGGATGCTGGCCGAGGAGGTGAGACGTTACCTGGCGCTCCTGGGCGCCAGATCCCTGGAGGAGGTGGTGGGCAGAGCCGACCTGCTGGCGCCTGTGGACCATCCACTTGCAGCGAGCCTGGCGGAGTTATTGGTCCGATTCGACTCACGCTCCCGCCACCCCGGGTATCGGCCCTTCGCGGTCTCCAAGCTGTCGCGGCGGCTGGCCGCCGAGGCAGAGGAGGCGATCGAGGGAGAAGTCCCCATCCGGCTGTCCTACCCGGTTTCCAACACGGACCGCACCGTCGGAGCCCGGTTGTCGGGATTGGTTACTGCCCGGTACGGCGCCGAGGGTCTTCCGGAGGGCTCGGTTTCGGTGATGCTGTCCGGTACGGCGGGACAGAGCTTTGGCGCGTGGCTGGCCCCGGGTATCTCCCTTCGTTTGGACGGCGTCGCCAATGACTACGTGGGAAAGGGCATGGGAGGAGGACGGATAGTGGTGGTTCCTCGCCGGAACGCCGACGACCCGGAGGTCTCTCCCCAAGCCGGCGGCAACGCCGTGATGTACGGCGCCACAGGGGGCCTCCTGCTCATGTCGGGGGCGGTGGGCCAGCGGTTCGCTGTGCGCAACTCGGGAGGGACGGCGGTGGTGGAAGGGTGTTCGGACCACGGATGCGAGTACATGACGGGCGGGAGGACGTTGATCCTGGGTCCGGTGGGCGCCAACTTCGCAGCAGGTATGACCGGCGGAGTGAGCTACGTATGGGACCCTGAGTTCCGCCTGCACGGTTATCTGGCCGATACCTCGCCGGCTGTGCGACGGCCGACCGGCCAGGACGCAGAAGAGATCCGTCGCCTGGTGAGCCTGCATCTCCAGCACACCCAGAGTCCTTTTGCGGAGAGGATTCTGAGTGCCTGGTCCCGGGAGGCGCCTAGGTTTTGGGTGCTGGAGGCCGCTCGACGGGTACCGCTGACGCCGATCCTTCCCTTAACTGCTTCGACCGCCCATTAAAATAGCCAACCTGGATGTGCTTTTTCTGACGGCTGTTACCATTGGGACCAACGGTCTAGCGCAATAAAGAGGTGAGTGGTGGCAACCGTTGATATCGATCTTGGCGCCTACAAGCTGGGATGGCGCGATTCGGAGGACGACTACGTCTTCAAGCCGCAGAAGGGGCTATCAGAAGAGATAATCCGGCAGATGTCGGCCATGAAGGAGGAACCGGAGTGGATGCTCTCTTTCCGGCTCCGCGCTTACAAGCGGTTCCTGGCCAGACCCATTCCCACTTGGGGCGGGGGCGGGTTGCTCAACGACATCGACTTTGACGACATCTACTACTACGTCAAACCCACCGAGGAGCAGGCTCACACCTGGGACATGGTCCCTGATGAGATCAAGGACACCTATGAAAAGTTGGGCATCCCCGAAGCGGAACGCAAATTCCTGGCCGGGGTAACCGCCCAGTACGAATCCGAGGTCGTGTATCATCGCAATCGGGAGGATCTCGAGGAAATGGGGGTGCTGTTCTGCGACATGGACACCGCAGTGCGGGAGTATCCCCACCTGGTCAAGAAATACTTCGGGACTGTGATCCCCCCCAACGACAACAAGTTTGCCGCCCTCAACTCGGCGGTCTGGTCGGGCGGCTCTTTCATCTATGTACCGCCCGGCGTGCATGTCGAGCAGCCCCTTCAGGCCTACTTCCGGATCAACTCCGAGAACATGGGCCAGTTCGAACGCACCTTGATCATCGTTGACGAGGGCGCTTACTGCCACTACGTGGAAGGTTGCTCGGCGCCTGTCTACACCACCGACTCCCTCCATTCGGCGGTGGTGGAGATCATTGTCCAAAGAGGCGGCCGCTGCCGTTACACCACTATCCAGAACTGGTCGAACAACGTCTTCAACCTGGTCACCAAGCGGGCGGCCGCTTACGGTGACGCAACCATGGAGTGGGTGGACGGGAACATCGGCTCCAAGCTCACTATGAAGTATCCGTCGGTGTGGCTGATGGAGCCGGGAGCTCACGGAGAGGTGTTGTCAATCGCCTTCGCCAACTCCGGACAGCACCAGGATGCCGGGGCCAAGATGGTCCATGTGGCTCCCGACACCACATCCACCATTGTCTCGAAGTCCATTTCCCGGGCGGGGGGTCGAGCGGGATACCGGGGCCTGGTGAGAGTCGAGCCTGGGGCGGAGCGGTCCAAGAGCTTCGTCCGCTGCGACGCCTTGATTCTCGATGAGGACTCCCGGTCCGACACCTATCCCTACATGGAGATCGAGGAGAACGATGCCGAGATCGGCCATGAGGCCACCGTTTCCAAGGTGGGGGAGGAGCAACTCTTCTACCTGATGAGCCGGGGTCTCACCGAAGATCAGGCCACGTCCATGGTGGTGGCCGGGTTCATCGAGCCCATCGTAAAGGAATTGCCCATGGAGTACGCGGTGGAGATGAACCGGCTCATCGAGTTGAACATGGCCGAGGCAGGCGCGATCGGCTGAGTCGTCCCGGCGGGGTCCGGGTTCACGAAGGGGTTCCCTGGCGGGGAAATCACCGAGGAGCGATGCCCGCTTATCAAGGTGAGCACGGCCACGAACAGGGCTGCGCCGATTATCGCCCACACCACGGGGAATCCCTCGATCTCCCAGATGGTCGGCCAACCCAGGAGATCTGCCAACCACATACCGAGTAGGGAGCCGACCCAACCCAGGGCCATCGAGGCCCAGCAACCCGTGGAACGTCTGCCGGCCAGCCGGGCGCCGATACCCCCGGCCAGAGCGGCTATCAACACTGACAGCAGGAAACCGAACATGGGGACATACCTTAGGGAAATACCTAATCTCGGTTGTCGGACATGTCGTGGCGCAGACTCTGGGCACGCAGGGTTTTGACCCTGGTCACCATCGGATGGGTGTTTTGGATGGGTTGGTTGACCTTTCGCGACGATCAACCTTTCACCCTCTACGCGTTGGATGGGCATGGTCGGCCCATGGGAGATGTGACGGTTATCCAGGGCGGCCAGGTGGTGGGGATCACCGACCTGGATGGGGCAGTGGAACTGGAGTGGGTCTCGGATGGCCGCCGCTACGTGCTGGTATCACCCGGCCACCTGCAAAAGACGGTTACGGTTGCCGGCCCGGCCCAGGAATCGATGACAGTTCACCTCAAGCCGAGAACTCTGCGGGGAAGGGTCACCGACCTGGGCCAGATTCCTGTCGAGGGAGCGCTGGTGAGTTCCGGACCGGTCAGCACGGTCACGGATCCCGATGGGAGCTTCCTGCTGGAAGGAGTGGAACAGGGCGAGGTGAGGGTGACCCGACCCGCCTGGGTGGAGGCCCAATACGAGTGGGACGGGGGCCCGGGAGACGCGGAGGTGATCATCGCTCCCCTGGTGGTGAAGGCCGTGCACGTTTCAGGGAAAGCGGCAGGGGATCGTCAGCAATGGGACGCCATGGTCAGGCTGGTGGATGAGACCGAACTGAACGGGGTGATGTTGGACCTGAAGGACGAGACAGGATTGATCTTCTACAACTCCCAGGTCGACGTGGCCCGGGAGGTGGGCGCCGTGTATCCCGAGTACGACCTGGCCGGCATCGCCGACTCCCTGGACAGGAGGGGCATATACCTGATCGGGAGGATCGTGGCTTTCCAGGATCCCATCGCCAGCGTCAATCGTCCCACCATGGCGGTGTGGGACGCTTATTACGACCGGCCCTACCAGCAGGGCCATCAATACTTCTTGGATCCCACGGACCACAACGCCCGCGCATATGCGCTGGAGCTGGCGGTGGAAGCGTGTGTCTTGGGGGTGGATGAGATCCAGTTCGACTACATTCGATTCCCAGACTCCCGCCGTCCCTCCGCCACCTTTGACGGACCGATTGATCAGGACTCCCGAGTGGCCACCATCACTTCGTTTCTGGAGGAGGCCCGCGCCCTGCTGTGGCCGATGGGATGCGCGGTGGCCGCCGACATCTTCGGATTCTTGACGACGGTTCCCGATGACGGCGGCATCGGCCAGCAGTGGGAGAAGATCACCGAGACCCTGGACGTTGTTTCGCCCATGTTGTACCCCAGCCATTATGACAGCGGATGGTTCGGCTTCGAGCGGCCCAACAACCACCCCGGTGAGGTGGTCAACCAGGCTCTGGCGGATGCCGTTGCCCGAGTGCATACCGGGGTGGTGATCCGCCCCTGGCTACAGGACTTCGGACACCGGGATTCCCAGGTGCGCTCATCGATCGACGCCGCAGAGAGGTTTGATCTGGGCTGGATGCTGTGGAACCCGGTCAGCGATGTCTCGGTGGGGGCGCTGAGAACCGATGACGCCATCGGCGGCTGAAATGCGAGGCCGGGGGTCGGTGCCCACCTTCGAAGACGCCCGGGAACGGACCGGCAGTGAAGAGGGGGCGGCGGGGTGACCGGTTCTGGACCCGAGGGAATTCCCACCGAAGCGCCTGCCGAGGTGATCGCCTTCAACAAGGCGCTGGAACTGGAAACCCTCCATCTCCCCAAGATCTGTGAAGTAGGGCCCGAGGTGGCCCGACAGGCGCGAGAAGAGGGGAAATCGGTGTTCGGGCCCTTGGTCTTCTCAGAGCGAGCTATCGAAAGGAGAGTGACCGGGCGGTCCGGACCGCTCCGTTTCCGGGTCATACCCCCTTCCGGCAGAGCTCGGGGGATTTTCCTTCACATCCACGGCGGGGGATGGGTCCTGGGCGGCGCCCATCACCATGACCCGATGTTGGAGCGGTTGGCCGACGCCACCGGACTCATCGTGGTCTCCGCCTACTACCGCCTGGCTCCCGAACACCCCTATCCGGCCGGACCGGACGACTGCGAGGCCGTGGCTCTCTGGCTGTTCCGGAATGCCATGGAGTATTTTGGAACGGAACTGGTGGCGATCGGGGGAGAGTCGGCGGGGGCCCACCTGGCCGCCGTTACCTGCCTCCGTCTACGAGACCGTCACGGGCTCAGCCCATTTCGGGCGGCTCTCCTCACTTACGGCGCATACGATCTGCGGGGTACCCCATCGGTACGGGAAGCGGGGGAGGAGACCCTGATACTGACCACCAAGGTCATCCGGTGGTTCACCGAGCAACTCGCCGGATCCCAGGACCTGTCCGACCCTGATATCTCGCCGATTCTCGCAGACCTGCACCGAATGCCTCCGGCATTGTTCACCGTGGGGACCATCGATCCGCTCTACGACGACTCCGTCCTCATGTTCAGCCGGTGGCGTGAAGCCGGCAACCGTGCCGAACTGGATGTTTGGCCGGAGGGAATCCATGCTTTCGACTACTTCGACAACGACTACGGCCGGGCGGCTCGGGACCGGATGCACGGCTTCTTGAACAGGATTCTTGGCTGACTTCCCTGCTCTAGTATCGGGTAGGAGTCGCGCGAACAGAGGATGACGACGATGGATCTCTTGAGTGGAGTAAAAGCACGGACGGTCAGCACTGATCGCCTCGAGACCTTCGTGTACGAATCGGGTCCTGAAGATGGCATTCCGGTGGTGATGATCCACGGCAATCTGTCGACCGGACGCTTCTATGAACACCTGTGGCCCCAAGCCCCTGATCGCTACAGATTCATAGCGCCGGACATGCGCTCTTTTGGCCGTTCGGAACCCAAGCCCATCGACGCAACCCGGGGTCTGCGGGATTGGGCGGACGACACCTACGCCCTGGTACAGGTCCTCGGCATCGACCGTCCGGTCCATCTGGTGGGTTGGTCGACCGGAGGCTCGGCGATCGCCGCCTACGCCATGGACCGGGAGGTGGCCTCCCTGACCATGATCGATCCGGTGTCTCCGTTCGGATTCGGCGCTTGTCACCGGGATGGCACTCCCTGCTATCCCGACTGGGCAGGCTCCGGCGGGGGGACCGGAAACCCTGATTTCACGGCCCGTCTGGCGGCTGGAGACCGGTCGACGGCGGACATGGTGTCTCCTCGTAACGTCATGAATTCCTCCTACTGGGCTCCCACTCATCGCGAGTCCCCGGAGAGAGAAGAAACCCTGTTGGAGGAGGTGCTGCTGTCGGTCACCGGTGACGACGGCTACCCGGGGGATTTAGCTCCTTCCGAGAACTGGCCGGGAGTAGCCCCGGGCACCCGGGGGATTCTCAACGCGCTCTCCGGCAAATACAGCGATTGGTCCGGCATTGTCGGCCTCGACCCCAAACCTCCGGTGCTTTGGACTCATGGCTCCGCCGACATAGTGGTCGCCGATGGTTCAGCCTGGGAGATGGGGACGCTTGGCCAAGCCGAATTCGTACCGGGCTGGCCGGGCGCAGAGGTGTTTCCCCCGCAGTTGATGGTGACCCAGATACGGGATGTACTGGAGCGGTACCGGGCGGTGGGCGGCCGGGTGGTCATGGAGATGTTCGAAGGGTCGGGCCACGGACCTCAATTCGACGCCGCCGAGGCATGGTCGGAAGTCTTCTTCGACTTCCTGGCGTCCGTGGAGTAGCCGATCCTTCCCGAGACCGACCTCCGCCCCGTGGGTCGGCCAGGACTTGTACCCTGCGGTGAGACTGACCCGGGACGATTGCCATGGCTGGACGTGACCTGACGTTGAGAGACCTTGCCGCTGCGCTGGTCGAGTGCAGGCAGTGTGAGCGGTTGGTGTCCTGGAGGGAGAGGATGGCGCGGGAGAAGAGGGCAGCCTACCGGGGGGAGGCCTACTGGGGCCGGCCGGTCCCGGGATTCGGGGACCCCGAGGCGCGATTGGTGCTGGTGGGCCTGGCGCCTGCCGCCCACGGCGCCAACCGCACCGGTCGGATGTTCACCGGCGATCGGTCCGGAGACTGGCTGTTCCGGGCCCTTCATCGAGGGGGATTCGCCAACCAGGCCTCCTCGACGGCGCGGGATGACGGACTGGAGCTCCGGGACTGCTGGGTCACCGCCTCGGTACGGTGCGCTCCTCCCCGGAACCGCCCCCTGGCTACCGAAACCGCCAACTGCTCGGGCTGGTTAAAGGAGGAACTGAAACGTCTGGAGCGAATGAAGGTGCTCATGGCGCTGGGCGGCATTGCACATGCCAACCTGCTGCGGATCGCTCCCCGGTTGGGTTGGTCGGTCCCCCGTCCCCGCCCCGCCTTCGGCCACGCCCTGATGACCGCGCTGGGAGACGGTCCGATCCTGGTTTCCTCCTATCACCCCAGCCAGCAAAACACCTTCACCGGTCGGCTCACAGAGGAGATGTTCGATAAGGTATTTGCGCTTGCTTGGCGTTTGCTGGAAGGGTGATCGAGTCCTTCGGGAAGGAACGTCCGGGTTTCTTCTATTCGTCGGACTTCCGATAGCATTTGTCTCCGTACACCTTGGAGTGAATTCGTCCATGCTGAGCCTTAATTCCGACACCCTGGAGCGGTTGAACGCCACCTTGCCGGCCTCGCTGGCCTCCCGACGCCGGGAGGCCCTTCGGGAGTATGGCCGCCTGGATATGCCCAATCCCAAGGAAGAAAACTGGAAATATGTGACTCTGGGGTTCGATCTCGACCACATGACGATTCCGGCCACGCCGGGCGATTCCCTTCCCGAGGGTGACTTCCTGGCCGCGCTGACAAACCGGGCGGGATCGGCGGTCATGGTGGACGGGAGATTGATAGGGGTTGAGAACCATTCCGAGGCGTGGCTGGGGTCGGCGACCGAAGCCTGGGAGGCCTATCCCCCCTCCGATCTGCTCACCCCCGACACCGACAAGTTCGCCGCTGCAGCACTGGCCTTTTCCTCCGACGGGATCAGCCTTCGCATCCCCCGGAACCGGGCGGTGGACGCTCCCTTCGTTATCGACGTGCAATCCACTCTCCCGGACACCGTTACCTTTCCCAGCCTGGACATCCGGGCGGAGGAGAATTCCGAAGCGACAGTGGTGGTGCTCTTTCGCTCCCCCGACGGGATGGCGAGTGTAATGGTTCCCAACCTCCAAACCACAGTGGGATACGGCGCCCGTCTCTCGGTTACCACCGTCGGGATCATGGGGACCGAGGGAGTCACCGTCATGCATCATCGCTCCCGGATCGGCAGGGACGCCACGTTCCGGGCTGGAGAGATCGGATTGGGAGGCCGGCTCGCCCGGATAGACCTGCGCACCACCCTCGAGGGAGCGGGAGGAAGCGTAGAGGTCGTAGGGCTCTATTTTGGGGAGATGGAGCAGGTGCTTGACTATCGGCTGGTGGTCAACCATGTGGGTCGGTCCACCAGTTCGGACGTGTTCTTGAAGGGTGCGGTGGAGGACCAGGCGCAGTCGATTTTTACCGGCCTGCTGCGGATCGAGGAGGATGCGGTGGGCACCTCCGCCTTCGAGACCAACCGCAACCTGGTGCTGTCCGATGGCGCCAAGGCCAACTCGGTGCCCAACCTCGAGATCCTTTGCAATGACATAATCTGTGGTCACGGGTCGAGCGTCGGTCCACTGGAGACCGAGCCCATGTATTACCTGATGAGCAGGGGTCTCAGCAGGGAACGGGCCGAGCGGGTGCTGGTTCGGGGCTTCTTTGAGGAGGCGATCGACCGGCTACCCCTCGACGACCTAGACGAACCCGCCCGCCAGGCCGTGAACCGGCGGTTTGCCGAGGCTCAGGAAGGCGGAAGAGTCTGATGTCCTGGGTGGAGGTTGCGAACCTGGCGGACCTGCAGGAAGGAGAGGGCCGCAGGGTCTGCCATGGCGGCCACGTGGCGGCGGTTTTCTTGACCGAGGGGGAGGTGTATGCACTGGGAGATCGGTGCAGTCACGCCGAGGCCTCCTTGTCGGAGGGGGAGGTGTTCGGAACCGAGGTGGAATGCCCCCTTCATGGTGCAGTCTTCGATTTGACCAGCGGAGAAGCCTTGACCTTCCCCGCGGTGCGCCCGGTCCCCTCCTATCCGACCAGGGTAGAGGGGGAGAGAGTCCTGGTGGAACTTCCCGATAGCCGGGCGGAGGCGACCTGATGGGCATGGCGTTGAAAGTTCGGGGGCTCCGAGCCTCGGTGGGCTCGATGAGGATCCTCAATGGCATTGATCTGGACGTGCCCTTTGGACAGATGCATGCTCTGATGGGGCCCAACGGCTCGGGCAAGAGCACCCTGTGTCACGTCCTGTGCGGTCATCCCGACTTCACTGCTGAGGGTGAAGCTTGGGTGGACGGCCGGGAAGTCATGGGCTTGGAGGCGGACGAGCGCGCCCGGTTGGGATTGGTGCAGGCCTTCCAGAGTCCGGTGGCGGTCCCCGGAGTGGACCTCGCGGAACTCATGCGGGAGGCGGCGGAGGAGAGGGGGATAGATTCGGCCGAGGCGAACCGGCGGATAGCCGAGGCCTCCCGCCGCTTCGACATGGACCCCTTCTTGGACAGATCCATCAACGACGATCTGTCAGGCGGAGAGAAGAAGCGTTCGGAGATCTTCCAGATCTCGGTGCTGTCGCCCAAGGCGGCTCTTCTGGACGAGACCGACTCGGGGCTGGACATAGACATGGTGCGCAAGGTGGCGGCCGCGGTGGAGGAGATGCGCGGTCCCGGCATGGGGGTGCTCATGATCACCCACCACTCGCGAATTCTCAACTATGTGGAACCTGACCGGGTGCATGTCATGATGGGAGGAAGAATCGTTACGTCGGGAGGACCCGACCTGGCACAGGAACTTGAGAAAGAGGGTTACGAGGGGCTGAGAAAGCGGCTGGGCATCGAGGCGCCCCGGGCTGCCGCATCGGCCAAACCCTCTTCGGACTTCTTCACCGATCTGCCCTTCGAGGTCTAATCCCGCGGTGGCAACGACCCGCTGGGCCGGACCCCGAGTTGGTCGGCCCCGAGGGTGCCCATGCCTCCACGGTGCGACGCCAGGACTTACGTAGCGTTGCTTGTAGCCAATGGGCGAGGTCTGGTTCAGCGAGCCGGTCAGCCACCGGGATAACCTGCGTGGCGCCGCGGTCGACCCAAGTGGGCGTATAAGTAACGGTCCGCACGGCCAGGCCGTCGGGGCTGTTGCCGACTTCGACATGCAGTATTGCGCCGTCCCCGCTTGACGGCGTACAGCACACGGGGTTCTGGTTGGAGAGAAAGTTCCCCAGCCCGTAAGCCACACACATGTCTTCGATCCGGTCGATCGGCTGCAGGACGTGTGCGTGATGCCCTATCACCAAGTCGACTGTTCCCAGCGCCGCAGGGGGAATCTCTGGCGGTCGGTCCGGAGAAGGCCAGGGCTCCGCAATGTGATAGGTAGCCTGACCGATCGGAGATACCCTAAGAGTCATAGTGAGGTGTGAAATCGGAAGAGCGGAGCACGATAGGGGCAACGCTTCGGCGGGGCGGTGATGGAGTACCGGTCCGAGAGAGACTCCATGGGGGAGGTGCTGGTGCCAACCCATGCCTATTACGGGGCCTCCACCCAGCGGGCGGTAGAGAACTTCCCGATTTCGGGAGCGGGGTTCGAGCGACGGTTCATCTGGGCCCTGGGTTTGATCAAGGGCGCGGTGGCCGAAGCGGCCGGGAGGGCAGGGCACCTTGACGCCCGGATCGCCGATGCCGTCGGCCGGGCCGCCGCGGAAGTGATGGAGGGCCACTGGGATCGCCACTTTCCCGTGGACGTCTTCCAGACGGGATCGGGTACCTCCACCAACACCAACGCCAACGAGGTGATAGCCAAGCGTGCATCCGAATTGCTGGGCGCCGACTGGAGCGGGCCACCTGTGCACCCCAATGATTACGTCAACTTCGGCCAGTCGTCCAACGACGTCATCCCCACCGCCATCCATGTGGCGGCTGCCGCCGGGATCCGGGCAACGCTTCTGCCGGCTCTGGAGACATTGGAGGCTTCGCTCTCGGCCAAGGCGTCGGAATTCGCCGGGGTGGTCAAGTCGGGGAGGACGCACCTGATGGACGCCACTCCGGTCACCTTGGGACAGGAATTCTCAGGCTACGCGGCGGCTATCCGCAAGGGAGTGGAGAGAATCTCGAAGATCCTGGTGGAAATCGAGGAGTTGGCGTTGGGGGGCACCGCGGTGGGGACCGGAATCAACTGTCCCGAGGGCTTGGCGGAGGCAGCGATCGCGATCATGGCCGAGAGAGCGTGCATTCCCTTCACCGAAGCGGTGGACCATTTCGAGGCGCAGGCCGGGAAGGATGCAACAGTAAACACCTCGGGGACCCTCAAAACAGTGGCGGTGTCGCTGTTCAAGATCGCCAATGACCTGCGCTGGCTGTCCTCGGGCCCGGTCACCGGTATAGCGGAGATCCGGCTGCCAGCGCTCCAGCCCGGTTCTTCGATCATGCCGGCCAAGGTGAACCCCGTGATTCCCGAGATGGTCATGCAGGTGGCTGCACAGGTCATCGGCAACGACGCCGCCATCACGTGGGCGGGCGCCAACGGAAACTTCGAATTGAACGTGATGATGCCGGTCATCGCCCGCAACCTCTTGGAGTCCATACGTCTATTGGCCGGCGCCTGCCGTGTCCTGGCCGGAAAGTGCGTGGACGGGATCGAGGCGGACGCAGAGCGGGCCCGGAAGCTGGTCGAGCGCAACGTCATAGTGGTGACCGCCCTCAATCCGCACATCGGATACGACGCGGGTGCCTCGGTCGCCAAGGAGGCGTTCCGGACCGGTCGCACCGTGCGTGAGGTGGTGTTGGAGCGAGGCCTTCTAACTCCCCGGGAATTGGACAGGGTGCTGGATCTTCACAAGATGACCGAAGGGGGACTGCCCTGCTGATCCCCGGGGTTGGGGGTTTCAGAGGAGCTATCTATCTGGGGTCCTCGGTGGTGCCGGGCCCAGGCATGCTCGGTTCCCCAAGGCCTGTTCCAGCGTGACCCAGGACAGGGTGGCGCACTTTATCCTGACCGGGTAGCGTCTCACTCCGGCCAGGGCCAAGAGATCGCCGAGATCGGAGAAGCCGTTCTCGCTGGAGTCGGCGGGGACATGCATGAGTTCCTGGAAGCGTTTCGACAGGCTCAGGGCTTCTGGTACCGCGTTGCCTGATACTGCCTCGCTCATCAGGGAAGCACTGGATTGGCTGATGGAGCAACCCTTCCCGGTTACCGCGATCCCGCTGATCCGGTCGTCCCGGAGGTGAAGATCGACTTTCACCTCGTCCCCGCACAGAGGGTTTGCGCCTTCCGAGGAGACGTCAGGATCGGAGAGGGGCGCCCGGTGGCGAGGATTGCGATAGTGATCCAGGATCACCTGCCGGTACAGCTCTTGCAGGGACATCTCTTGCCTAGGTTAGAAGCCGGTCGTCGGGGATGGGGGACTAAGCGGGGCGCCGGAAAGACTCGTATCCTTCCGACTCCAGCCGGGCAGTGAGTTCGGCGCCCCCGGTTTTCACCAGCTTCCCCCCCACCAGCACGTGCACGTAATGGGGAGTGATGTAATCCAGCAGTCGCTGGAAATGGGTGATGATCAAGAATCCACGGTCAGGGCCGACCATTCGTTGAACTCCGTCGGCCACGGTGCGTAGCGCGTCGATGTCGAGTCCCGAATCCGTCTCATCCAGGATTGCCAGGTTGGGCTCGAGGATCGCCATCTGCAGGATCTCGTTTCTCTTGCGTTCGCCACCGGAGAATCCCTCGTTCAGGTATCGGTCGGCGAAGTGCCCGGGGATTCCCAACTCTGCCATGGCGTCCATCACCTTAAGCCGTAACTCGATGGTCGAGTAGTCGATGCCGGTGCGGTTGGAGAGAGCCTGACGCAAAAACTGCACCACCGGCACTCCGGGGATCTCGGTGGGGTGCTGAAAGGCCATGAAGATGCCCCGGTTGGCCCGCCTGTCGGGGAGGTCCCCGGTGATGTCCTCACCTTGGTAGTAGATGGCCCCCTCGGTTACCTCCAACCCTGGATGGCCCATGAGCACCGAGGCCAGCGTGGTCTTCCCCGATCCGTTCGGTCCCATCACTGCATGGATCTCGCTGTTGCGAATGGTGAGGTCAATGCCGCGAAGTATCTTGGCGCCGGCAGCCCGCACATGCAGGTTTTCAACGTGCAGGAGGGGTGGTGAGGTCACGAGCCATGACACTAATGAGGAGGGGAAGAGGATAAAAACCCGTTTGATATTCAAATTCGGCGGGTTGGCGGTAATGTCACGCAATATGGCCCACTTATCCGGCAGAGAGGCGGGGGAAGCCGAACTCGACTCCCCTGACTTTCCCCCCGCCTTCTTTGGTTATCACCGTAAAGCGGTTGACCAGTACCTGCAGGAACTCCTCCAATCCAGGTTGGCGAGCGCCGAGCAACTCTCCCTATACCCGGATTCGGCAGCCTCCGGTGACCAGGTCGACCGGTACCGTGAGTTGGGAAGGGAGATAGGAGACCTCCTGAGATCGGTCCAGGAGACGGCTGTCAGGATTAGAAGACAGGCTGAGGAGGATGCTGCCCGTTGGCGGGGGGAGGCCACGACCGAGGTGGAGAAGAGACTTGTCGAAGCACAGGCGGCAGCGGAGGAACTTCGGGCTTCAGCCTGGGAGGTATGCACCAAGATGATCGCCCAGTTGCAGGAAGTAGAGGTCGAGTCCTATCACAACATCGAGAAACATTCACAGGGGATAATCGCGGAGGCGGAGAATGAGTCTCACCGGATCAGAGAGGATGCTCGCCGGAGAGCTGAGTCGATGCGGAGCGACGCCAACGTGGAGTCGTTGGAGGTGGAAGAGCGGACGCGGACCCTCTGCGACCAGATGATCGACTCCGCCCAGCAGCGAGTCTACGCTATCCAGGAGAGGGTCCTGGCCCTGGAGCGCCATCGCGACCAGTTGCTCGAGGAGATAGGAGGTATCCGTTCAGGGGCTGCGCCCATCGGCGTTAAGCTGATCGACCAGACCGGCGCCTTGATTTACCGGCCCGCTCCCGAGGCTGAGGAGCCTGCCCATGTGACCCCCCAATATGAGATGTCGGGATTGGTCAGGGTGATCCCCCAGGATGAAGGGGAGGAGGCCTCCAACGTGGATGTCCCGCAACCAGAAGAGGCTGCCTCCGACCCTGCTGACGAGAGGTCCAAGAAGGGTCCGGCGCCCGGCGTTCTCCCCGAGGACGGCGCCGGCCCGACACCGGCTGGGGAACAGAGCAAGGCTGCCTCCGAGGACGAGAGAACCGACCCTCTCGGGGGTTTCGAGGACCTGTTCGCCTCCCTGAGGCAGGTGGCCCCCGCCCCCTCGCGATCGTCCTCAAAGCAGCCGGTTGGCCGGAACGGCTCCGCCGAGATCGCACCTCCATCGACAGAGCCCCGGCGGGAGAGTCCCCGGATGGGAGATGTCGAGGCGGAGACACTGAGAGAAGAGGTATTGCTGCCGGTAGCCAATCAATTCCTCCGTCAGTTCAAGAGGCTCTTGGCGGAGGAGCAGAACCGGGTGCTGGAGGGCATACGGGTCGGAGACCTGCTCTGGAACGCTGAGGAGGTGGACGGTCGCCTTCGGTCACACCTGGAGATGTTGATGGAACAAAGCTGGCAGGCAGGTCACAGCGCTGCTGAGCGGATGGCCGGGCGAGACATTTCCAAGCCTGCGTTCGAAGCGGAGCCGGAGAGAGGGTTTGCCCATCTCCTGGTGGCGGACGTGACCGAAGCCATCGACATGATGGGGTCCGCTGAGAACATCTCCCAACGCAGTCGCGTCGCCTCTCGCGCCTTCCGGATATGGAGGACAGACACTTTGGAGAGCCATCTCCGGGACCTGGGATCCAAGTACTACCAGCAAGGCCTGGCCCGGTCGCTCAGGGACGCGGGAGTATCCGAGGCATCGGTGGTCTCGGCCGGCGAGACTCGATAGGTAGCTCCAGCCACCGGTCGTTGCGGTGTCTTTAGGCCAGCCCTCCGCGGGTGGTCATCACGCAAGTCTCCTGTGGCGGGATCACATGAGCTTTGCCGTCGAGGTCGAGTAAGGTCGGGATCGGGTTGATCCGGAAACTAGCCGTCGGATTCTCTGTCGTGTTGGCGCTGGTCGCCTGTGGGCAGATAGAAGATACCGAGGAGGTAGCTCCCCAGCCGGAAGAGGCAACCACGCCTGCGGCGGACCCGGAGATACTCGATCTCCTGCTGGTCACCGGCTCGGACGGGAGGGTGACCGTGATCGATCCCGACGGCACGCTGGTCCGGGAACTACGGGGTCCGGTGGGCTCCGGGCACCCGAGCCTGCAACCCACCTGGGCCCCGGTCTCCCTTGACGGACGTCGCATAGCGGCGTGGACGGAACTCGGTGATGACGGGGCCTTCAGCATCGCGCTGGGCGATGTGGACACTGGGGAGACAACCAGATACCCGGCGCCGGTGGCCCCTTTCTATTACTACTGGAGTCCGGATGCCGCGTTGCTGGCGTTCCTGGGCCAAAACGCCTTTTCACCGTTGGAGATGGGTGTGCTGGACTACCGGAGGGACTCGGTGGAGATCATCGCCACGGGCCAGCCCTTCTATTTCGACTGGCGGCCCGATTCCCGGGCGATGGTCACCCATGTGGGCGAAGCACTGTCCCTGCTGACCCTGGCTGACGAGGCATGGTCATCGGAGGACATTCCCATCAGGGCGGGACAGTTTCAGGCCCCGGCATGGCTTTCGGAGGATCGCATACTGATCGTCACACCGGACTCGCCGGGTTCCGTCCAGGTGAGTTTGGGAGTGGCGGGCAACGCTCAGTTCCACAACTCTGCTCCGCAGCGGCTGATCTTGAGCGATCTCGAGACCGGTTCCGTCCTCACCTTGGCGGAGTTGGAGGGAGCGGCCATCTTCGAGCCGGATCCCACCAGTAAGTGGGTGGCGGTCTATGACTTCTCCGGCCCCCTGCGAGTGTTCGACCTCGCCGGTGGGGGCGAAACGGTGGTCTCCGAGAGCGAGGTTGCCGCCTTCGAGTGGAGCCCGGCGGGCGACAGGCTCCTGTTCATGGAGGTGGATCGCCAGGCTCGGGCTCTGAAGCCGAGAGTGTGGGACGGGAACGACACCCTGGTCTTCCCCTCGTTTATCCCGTCTCGCGTGTGGGTCGTCCAGTACCTGCCGTTTTGGGACCAATATTCCCGCAGCCTTACCCTCTGGTCCCCCACCGGCGAGGCGTTCACCTACCCGGGGATGTCCTCCCGCAGCGGCGAAGACCAGATCTTCGTCCAGCATCTCGACGAGTCACATCCAATCACGGTGGGGAAAGGCGTGTTCGCCAGTTGGTCGCCAGTCCCACGGGAACAGGTGCTGGGTTCCTGATCGCGTCTGAGCAGGGCCGGTCGTTGTTCACGGTTAGTAGGGGTATGTACGACCGTCCAGCTAGTCCCAGCCCAGTTGGTGTAGGCGTCGTTCGGAGAAACCCAGGTAGTGGCCCAATTCGTGCAAAAGGGTGCGACGGATCTCCTCTTCGGTCTCGGGGCGGGAGAGCCCCAAATCCAGGTGGGCGAGGCGGTACAGTCGGATCTCGTCGGGGAGCACTCCCCAGTAGTCGGCGGCCCTGTCCGGGAGGGAGACGCCGACGTATTCTCCCAGCAGTTCTTCCCGGGCGCCCCCCTTGTGGTCCTCTGGAGGCGGCGAGTCCATGGCCACGATCAGCACGTTGTCCATGAGAGAGGCGACCCATGGGGGAAGCCCCGAGAGGACCCGGTCTATCACTGCCTCGAACTCTTCGGTCCGCATGTTCGTCTGAACTACCCCGTCTGAAGGTTCTCCTGAGGCGGAATCTACCAGCGGAACAAAGGGGGCCGCATACTCCTGACCAGCTGTACGGACTCGGGTAGGATCAGATCGCGTCCTTCGAGGACTTGGGAGGAGACGCCTGTGAAGATGATGATTGCTCTCATCCCCGTCAGCGCATCGCCACGGCCGTGACCCGGCCCGGCTCCTTTCGGTCGCGTCTCTGGTATGAGTGGATGGCCCATCTGGGCGGCGTGGCTGTGCTCAGCGGCGTTCAGTTGATTTCCCCGGCGCTTCCAGCGTTGGCGGAGCGCTTTGCGCTGTCGGATTCGCAACTCTCCCTGGTAGTCAGCGTTTATTTGATTCCCGCTGCTCTGGCTTCCATACCGGCCGGAATGTTGGCCGACCGGATAGGGAGAAGATGGGTGTTCGGAGGGGGCTTGTGCCTATTCGGGTTGGCAAGCCTGCTCCTTCCCCTGGTGGCCCCATCTTCCTTCGGCGCCCTCCTGGCGATGCGCTTCCTGCAGGGGCTGGGATTCGCACCGGCTTTCCCGCTCACAATCACCATTCTGGGAGATCTCTACAGGGGTAGGGCCCTCGTTAAGGCCCAGGGAAGGCGCGTGGTGATCTTGCATGTGGCCGATGGTGGATACCCCATCTTGGGAGGGATACTGGTGGGATTCTTCTGGTTGGCCCCCTGGTACCTGCAAGCCGTTTCTCTTCCTGTCGGACTGCTGGTGCTTTTCACTTTTCGAGATTGGGTGTCCCTGGGCGGTCGGGGCGGGATAGGCGCCATCCGGTGGCTATGGCGTTCTGTGCGCCTCAGAGGCGCTTTCGCCCTTCACTATGTGGGGTTCGTCCGCTTCTTCGTGAAATACTCCCTGCTCTCCTACCTGCCCCTCCTCCTGGTTGGTTCTCGGGGAATGACGGCCGCCGAGGTGGGTTTGATGTTGGGCGTCGCATCCTTGTGCGGGATCCTGGGCGCCGCGGGTAGCGGCCTCCTAGCCAGGCTGGGACCGGCCTCGCGGTGGCTGGTCCTCGGGATGGTCGTACAGGGCCTGGTGATGGCGTTCATGGTATTCGGGTCGGGCATCTGGATTCTGATGACGGCGGCGGTGGCCTACGGTGTGGCCGACGGCATCCTTGGGACATTCGTCAACTCCTATCTCGCCTCGATCACCGCCCCCGAACATCGGGCCGGCCTGGTGGCAACCAACGGAGCGATAAAGAACCTTGGGAAGCTGGCGGCTCCTGTATTGATGGGGTTTCTGGTGCTGGTTGCGCCCATCTCGACAGGCTTCGCGGCTGTTGCCATGCTGGGGGTCGTATCGGCTCCGGCCGCCGCCTCCCTGCGAGTGTACGACTCCCGGCTCTCCCGGCGCCTCAACCCGGAGGGCGACCAGTTCTAAATGAGGATGGGGATTCGGAGGTATCGGTCTTCGCTGGACCATCGGCTGAGATCCTTTGGTCCTCGTGGCGATGAGGAGAGCGGTTTGTTCAACTAGCCATCGTGGCCGGGAGAGGATCAGGTCGCTGGGCTGATCAGGTGGAAAAAGATCTGCTGGTCGTACTTGACCCCGGTGATGATCATGAACGTTTCACCGGCTTCGCCGGGCATCGTCATGGACGTGGTCACCTCTCCCTCGGCTTGTTGTTCGCCTTCGATGACCAGGCCGATTCCGGTGTCGAAACGGACGGTTGAGTGCACGACGCCCGGAGTGGCGCTCACCAGTAGTTGGATGTCCCCGAAAAAGCCCGGACTTTCCTGATCTTCCTGGCCTTCTTCAGAGGGCTCCGAACCGAAGGCACCGAACAGCCCCGACATCATCTCACTCATGTCCCATTCGAAGGCTTCGGTCCGGTATTCGCTCTCCACCACCAGGATCGAGCGCTCTTCGGTCCCCTCCACAGCCACAACGAGATGTTCGGCGTTGGTGATTATCGAGCCGAACGGCCCTTCCTGTTCGATCAGCTCCGTCCATATGTCCCCGACGCCCAACGGGGTGTCGGGGAAAGCCGGACCGAACGGTCGGCTCAAATGCTGGTTTCCAACGGAGCCGGCGGATTGAAGGTTCATGCCGCCAAGGAGATCATCGAAACCTTCACTGGAGACTTCAAGGACGTTGCCCTGCAGGTCCGTGATGACTGTTATGTCGATCGGCGACTCGAAACCGGGGGGCTCACCCAGCTCGGAGGAGGGTATGGAGAAGCCGCCCATGGTGGCCTCGTTCTCGACCATCTGTAAGTCGTAGACGATCCGAATGTTGACCGTGTCTTCCTCCGGGCCAGAGCTGATGCTGTAGCTGATGGCACCGGCCAGGATGGTGTTCATCTCGATGGGGCCGGGAAGCATTTCCTCGGCCGGACCCCCCTCCAACTGGACCTCGGCCTGTTGCTCGATGGAGATGGAGTATTCGAGTTCGCCGTCGGAAGGGTAATTGTAGGAGAAGCGAACCGGCTCGAACACGGGGGCTTCGGTGGTGGTCGTGCTTTCCGGTGCCGTGGTCGTTTGCGAGGCGCTCGTGGTGGTTGTTTCGGGCGCGCTCGTGGTCTGTGGAGCGGCGGTATTAGGCGCAGTCGTGGTGGGCGGGGCCGTCGTCTCCGGCGCGGTGGGCTCAGGTTGATCGGCGGCGTCTCCCCCGCAGGCGGTCGCCAGCAACAGAGTGGTCAGTGCGGCTAAGAGAACCTTCCATCTGCGGTGGGGACGGATCCTCTTCACAAGCCCGAGCCTACCTTGCACAAGGGGACTCTGAGGGAGGGTCCAGCGCAAGACGTCAGCCGAAGTAGTCAGGCTCCTGGCCGGGAATCCACTTTATGTTGCATCCGATTGAGGGCTTCTGGTCCGACGCCACATCCTGGTCGGCCCGTACGGCTTCCACGGCAGCCCGCAGGTCCTCACCGGTCACCGGAATGGAGTTCGAGGGCCGGGAGCCATCGAACTGACCCCGGTAGACGAGTGTCCGGTCCGGGCCGAACACGTAGAAGTCCGGGGTGCAGGCGGCGGTGTAGGACTTTGCCACTTCCTGGGTCTCGTCGAAGAGATAGGGGAAGGCATAACCTTGTTCACGGGCCACGGCGGCCAGCTTGTCGGGAGCGTCGCCGGGATAGTTCTCGATGTCGTTGGAGCTAATGGCCACCACGGAGACGTTGGTGTCCTGGTAGTCGGACCCGAAGGTCACCAGGCCATCCATGATGTGGACCACGAAGGGACAGTGGTTGCAGATGAACATGACCACCAGCACCTTCCCGGTGCAGTCCTCCAGTGAAACGGTTTCCCCGCTCACCGTGTCGGTTAGTGAAAATCCCGGCGCGGGAGTTCCCAACGGAAGCATGGTTGACGCAGTGTTGACCACGACGCTCCTCCTCTCTGGTAGATTCCTCAGGTGCCTCAATTGTAGGAGATCGGCTAGCGTCATTGCCCATGCCCGAACTTCCTGACGTCGCCCTCTACCTGAAGGCCTTGGAACGGCGCATCGTGGGACAGAGGGTGGAAGGATTCCACGTCCGGTCCATGTCGGTCCTGCGCACCTACCAGCCTCCTCACACCGATGTGGTGGGCAGGACCGTGGTGGGGCTGCGACGGATCGGAAAACGCATTGTGTGGGAACTCGACGGGGACGAGTTGTTCCTGGTGATCCATCTGATGGTGGCCGGGCGGCTTCGCTGGCATGACCGGCCGGGTGTGAAACCACCTGCCAAAGTGGGCCTGGTGGCCTGGGACTTTCCCGGGTCGACCCTGGTGCTCACCGAGCAGGGGTCGAAAAGGCGGGCCGGGGTATGGGTGGTGTCGGGAGAAGAGGATCTGGCCGCCCAGGACCGCGGAGGGTTGGAACCGCTCGAGATCTCCTCCCAGCAGTTCTCCGAGGCGATTCGCCGGAGAAACCACACCGTGAAGCGTGCGCTGACCAGCCCCGCCATTCTGTCGGGTATCGGCCACGCCTACTCGGACGAGATACTGTGGGAGGCCCGGCTGTCTCCCGTGAAGATGACTTCCCGGCTCACCGATGAGGAGTCGGAGCGCCTGCACCAGGCGGTGGTCGGGGTCCTCTCCTCCTGGATCGAGCGTTTGGCCGCGGAGACCGGGGACCGGTGGCCCACCAGAGTCACGGCCTTCCGGCCGGAGATGGCGGTGCACGGAAAGTACGGATCGCCCTGTCCGCGGTGCGGCGCCCCCGTGCAGAGGATCGTGTACGCCAGCAACGAGACCAACTATTGCGCGGCCTGCCAGACAGGGGGAAAGCTCCTGGCCGACCGGTCCCTGTCGCGACTGCTCAAAAGGGACTGGCCCAAGACGCTCGAGGAACTGGAGGAACGGAGAACCCGTCCCTGAAGGAGTAACGGTGGAGGGACGAATAGAATCTAACTGTTTAGTCCAGGTTGGAGGTGAAAACTGACGGTACCCGTCCGGTTGGCGGGGGTGACCAAAAGCTACGGAAAGGCCCGGGGAGTCTTGGACCTGGACCTTGAGGTGCGAGCCGGGGAGGTATTCGGATACCTTGGCCCCAACGGCGCGGGCAAGACCACCACCATCCGCATGCTGGTGGACCTGATCCGAGCGCAGAAGGGGGAGGTGGAGGTGCTGGGCGGTTCCCCTCGCGATCCCGCCATTAGGCGCCGGGTCGGGTACCTGCCGGGGGAGGTGGAATTCTATTCCCGGATGTCTGCCCGCGACTTCCTCACCTACATCGGGAATCTGCGCGGGAAGGGAGGAGACGCCCTCGCGGAGCAACTCTCGGAGAGAATCGACCTCGACCTGTCCCGCCGGATCGGTGATCTCTCCAAGGGAAACCGCCAGAAACTCGGCTTGGTGCAGGCTCTAATGCACCGACCGGAACTCGTGGTGCTGGATGAGCCGACGTCCGGTCTCGATCCGTTGGTGCAGCAGGAGGTGTACCGGCTCCTGGGTGAACTCAAGGCCGACGGGGTGACCGTCTTCTTCTCATCACACGTCCTGTCGGAGGTGGAGAGGATCGCCAACCGGGTGGGGATCATCCGGGAAGGCCGTCTGGTGGAAGTGGAAGAACTGGAGGCTCTTCGCCAGAAGGCCGTCCGCACCTTCGAGGTCGTCTTTGAAGACGTTCCACACATTTCCGAGTTCGAGGAGTTGGACGGTGTCCGCATGGCCGACGTGCATGGCAACATCTTGCACTGCCAAGTGATCGGCAGCATCGATGAATTACTGAAGGCGGTCGCCAATCACGGGGTCCGCGATCTGGTCAGTCACGGCGCCGACCTGGAGGCCCTGTTCTTGGACTACTACAGAGGAGAGGATGACTGAGGAATGCTGAACAACGTGGCGCTGAAGACTCTGCGGGACCGTCGCCGCTCCCTTTTTTGGTGGGTGGTGGGGATATTCGGTTATTTTCTGGGCATCGGCGCCTTCTATCCCATTGTGAGGGACAACCAGGCGCAGTTCGAAGCACTGCTTGAAACCTACCCGGACGAGTTTCTGGCGATCATGGGGGTGGGGAGCGAAGAGAACCTGTTTGACCCTATCGGATTCATGCAGGCGGAGGCCTTCGGGTGGGTCGTCCCCCTGGTTTTTGCGATTTACGGAGTCGTCCAGGGGGCTCGCGCCGTGGCCGGGGAGGAGGAGGACGGCACCATCGATCTGGTGATGGCCACTTCCCTCACCAGATTCGGCCTGGTCTGGCAGAAGTGGCTGGCCCTGGTGTTGGCCGAGTTGGCGCTGGGTCTCGCTGTGTTTGCCTCTCTGGCTGTCGACAGTGTTCTATTCGGCGTCGAGATCCCTATAGGAAACATCGCGGCCGGAGTACTGATGGCGGTGTTGCTGGGGGTGTTCTTCGGGTCGCTGGCGCTGGCCGTAGGCACCGGTACAGGTCTCAGGGGTCTGACCGTGGGAGTCGTGACCTTTGTGGCGGCCGTCACCTATCTGCTGAATTCCCTGGGCAGACTGGTGGAGATACTGGATGTCCTGCAACCCATCTCACCCTTCTATTACTACGACGCCTCGAACCCGCTCCGCTATGGCTTGGACGCCGAGCACGCCCTCATCCTGGGAGGTCTGGCAGTGGTATTCCTCGGGATAGGCTTGCTGGCTGTGCGTCGCCGGGACCTGGGAGTGGGCGGCATACGCCTGTCCGTTCCCACCATGAGAAAGGCGGCTGGCTGAACCGGCAGGGCAAACAGCATGCTCAAGACCGGGCCAGCGCCTCCATGAGAGAGCGCCGTATCTCGGCGATGGTGGCTCTGCTTTGACGGGAGGCCTGCTTGGTGAGGGTGACAGGCGGCATCACTTCCACCCTTACCGGCCCTCCCCTGATCAATGCCGACTCGGGAGGCCAAATGGCGCCGGTGCCCTGAACGGCCACCGGCAATATCGGACAGCCCGTTCGGGCAGCGATGTGAATGGCGCCGGTCTTGAAGGGAAGCATCTCTCCGGTGATGCTGCGGGTCCCTTCCGGGAAGACCACCAGGGATTTCCCGTCCGCCACCAGCGTTCGCGTGCTGCGAATTATGAAAGCGAGTTCTCGGCGCCCCATCTCGCGGTCCAACGGGATCATCCCCGCGTCTCGCATGGCGCTTCCCAGCAACGGGAATTTGAACACCTCGATCTTGGACAGGAACCTGATGGGAATCGGGAGGGCGGCCGTCAGGACCATTATGTCGATGTTGGAGCGATGGTTGGCCACCACTATGTAGGGCGTCGCCCCCTCGATGTTCTCCAGGCCGCTCACCTCCATCCGCACGCCGGAGGCAAACACCCAGACTCTTCCGAATTGCTTCAGGATCCAGTCGCCGAATGACCCCAGGGGGCCGAACATCGACCCGATCACGATCGCCAGCGCCACCCCCACCGTGGATAGCCCGGCGACCAGATAGGTAATCCCGCTGCGAAGGAACAGGAAGGTCCTTTTCACAGAACTTAAGGCTAAACCCTCGCAAGAGGCTGGTAGCTTGCTCGGTGTAAGTATGAGCACGTTGGAGATGAAGGACCGGCTCAGGGCTGAGGCACGCGGGAGGCCTCCTCCCACCCCCGCTGAGTCCGGAAGGGTTTGCCAACAGGTCCTGGGTTGGCTGGCTCCGAGGCGGCCGGGACCCACCCTGGTGTGGATGGCGCTCCCCGGTGAGCTGGATCTCGAGCCGGTGGTGGCCCGGTTGCCAACGATCGAATGGCTCACGACCCGGACCCCTCCCACCGGTCCTCTCACGGTCCATCCCTATCACTCGCCGGTGGAGCTTCATCGCTTTGGATTCCACCAGCCTGTCGCTTCAGTCCCCGAAGTGCGGCCGGCTCGGATCGAGGTGGCTCTGGTGCCGGGCCTGATGTTCGACACCCGAGGAAGGAGGCTCGGGCGGGGTAAGAGCTATTACGACGGGCTTCTGGCTGGGCTCTCCGCGAACGCCCTGCGGGTGGGAGTCACGTTGGAACGGCTGATGGCCGACATTGTGCCCGTCGAGCCCCACGACGTGGCCATGACCCATCTCATCACCGAGAACGGGCTCCGGGAGGTCGCCTAGACTCCGATCGCCTCGACTATCCGGTTGCCTATTTCGGAGGTGGAGGCCCCCATTCCGGGTCCTGCCATGGCGCCCATTCCGGAGAGAACACCGGCCGCGGCTTTCTCCACCATGGCCGCCGCCTCTCCTTCTCCCAGGTGCTCCAGGCACAAAGCGGCGGAGAAGACTGCCGCCACCGGATTTGCCCAGCCGGTGCCCACGATGTCGGGGGCGGTACCGTGCACCGGCTCGAAGAGGGAGGGATAGTCGCCGGTCGGATTGAGGTTCCCGCTGGCCGCCAAACCGATTCCCCCTGCTATGGCCCCTCCCAGATCGGTGATGATGTCGCCGAACATGTTGTCGGTAACTATCACGTCGAAGCGCTCCGGGCTGTCGATCAGGTGGATGCAGGCCGCGTCGACATGCACGTAGTCCACCTCGACCTGCGGGTACTCCGCCGCCACCTCGTCGGTGGTCCGTTGCCAGAGGTCGCCCGCGATGGTGAGCACGTTGGTCTTGTGGCAAAGGGTCAACCGACGGTCTCTCTTCATCGCCCGGTGGAAGGCGTACCGGACGATTCGCTCGGTTCCCGTCCGGGTGTTGACCGAGTGCTGGTTGGCGATCTCGGCCTCGGTTCCCTTGTGGAGGAACCCGCCGCTGCCCGAGTACAAGCCTTCGGTGTTCTCCCTTATCACTTCCATGTCGCAGCGCTCCGGCGTGAGTCCGGCGATGGCGCTGGAGACACCCGGGTAGAGCTTCACGGGGCGGAAATTCACATACATATCGAACTCAAAGCGGAGCCGCAGCAGGAGGCCCCGTTCCAGGATTCCCGGAGGGACCTCCGGGGTGCCCACCGCTCCGAGAAGGATGGCGTCATGCTCGGCCAACTCGGCCGCCACCGAGTCGGGCAGGACCTCTCCGGTGGCGAGATAGCGCCTGCTCCCCAGGTCATAGTCGGTGAGGTCGACCCTGAACCCGCATTCCCGACCAGCCGCTTGCACCGCCTCCAAGGCACAGGCGATCACTTCCGGTCCGATCCCGTCGCCGGGGATCACTGCCAATCGGTAGGCGCTCACTGCGAGCCCATATTAATCAACCGGTGTCCGATCACAGCAACTCGTGGATGAACTGGGAGTGCTCGGCGCCTCCCCGACAACCGGACACCGGTGTGTTCTACCGAGGCTTGCGCCGAGTCTTGGGTTTCTCCTCTTGCGTGGCGGGAGGGTCCGGGGCGGGAGGCCGCGGGGTGAGGCCAAGATCGAGTCCCAGCACGTTGGCCATGGCGATCAGGCTGGAGAGCCGCAGGTCAACCTCGCCGTTCTCGATCCGCGAAATCTGTGCCTGCGTAAGCCCCGATCTCTGGCCCAGTTCCCGCTGACTGAGTCCTTGGCCGGTGCGGGCTTCCCGGAGGACTCTTGCTATGCGGGAATCTCCGCGACCCATGGGAATACAAGGTAGCAGATATTCGGTTCCTGCTGTTGGCCGATCGGCGAAAGATCCGGCCCACACATTTCAGATAATCGGCAGAAGGTACCCGCCACGTTGTCACTTGGCGCCCACGGCGCGGTTCAGAGCGTCTACGAACGCCTCGGCTGAGCCCTCCACCACGTCGGTCGAGACTGCCTTCCCCGAATAGGTGTTGTCAACGACCCTTACCACCACGTTCACCTCGGCCATGGCATCCGCCCCCGATGTGACCGGCACAACCCGGTAATCGACCAACCGGGCTTCGATGCCGAAGCACTGCTTGATAGCCGAGAAAGCAGCGTGGACCATTCCGTCCCCGTGTCCGGTGTATTCGGAGGTGACGCCCCCTTTCTCCAGGGTGACCACGGCGGTGGGGGTCGTGTCATGGCCTCCTGATACGTTGATGCCTGCGATCCTCACCTCGGCGTCGGACGATTGGGACAAACCAGTGGAGGCGATAGCCCGAAGCTCGCGTTCGCCGATCTCCAGCTTTCGGTCGGCCATGGCCTTGAACTTCTCGAAGGCTTGGTTGAACTCGTCCTCCTCCAGGGAAAGGTTCAGGTTTGCCAGGGCGTCGGCAAAGCCCGCTCGGCCGGAGTGCTTGCCGAGAATGATCTGGGCGCCTCTCTGGCCGATGGACTCGGCGTTCATTATCTCGTAGGTCTCCGGGTCGCGGAGCACGCCGTGCTGGTGGATCCCCGACTCGTGGGCGAAGGCATTGCGGCCCACCACCGCCTTGTTGAATTGCACCGGATAACCGGTCAGCTGGGAAACCAGCCGGGAGGTGTCAAAGATCTGGGTAGTGTCCGCTCCTATTTCCACCCCGAAGACGTCCTGGCGGGTCTTGATGGCCATGATGATCTCCTCGATGGAGGTGTTGCCGGCCCGCTCGCCGATGCCGTTCACCGCTCCTTCGATCTGCCGCGCTCCTGCGGAGATGGCCGACAGGGAGTTCGCCACCGCCAGCCCCAGATCATCGTGACAGTGAACCGAGATGGTGACGTCGCTCCGGTCGCCTCGCACCTCTGCGTAGATGCGCTTCAGCAACTCCACGAACTCGGCAGGGGTGGCGTATCCCACCGTGTCGGGGATGTTAATGGTGGTGGCGCCGGCCTCTACGGCCGCCCGGCACACATCCACCAGGAACTGGTGGTCGGAGCGGGTGGCGTCCTGGGGGGAGAATTCCACGTCCCCGGTGTAGCGGCGAGCCCGCCGGACCCCTTCAACCGAGGCTCTCAGCACCTCCGAGGGGGTCATGCGCAACATCCGTTTCATGTGGATCGGGGATGTGGACATGAACACGTGGATGCGGGCCCGGTCGGCATGACGCAGGGCGTCCCACGCCTGGTCGATATCGTCGGGGTGGGCGCGGGCCAGGCTGGCGATCACCGGTCCCTTCACCTCCGCGGCTATCTGTGAGACCGCGCGAAAATCGCCGGAGGAGGAGGCCGCGAACCCGGCTTCCAGAACATCTACTCGCAGCCGGGCCAACTGGTGAGCGATTACGAGTTTTTCATCCGGTGTCAGGGCGATGCCGGGGGCTTGCTCCCCGTCTCGCAGGGTCGTGTCGAAGATGATCAATTTGTCGGACATGGAGGCTCCTGGCTGTTGAGTTGAGGGCTGAGATCTAGGGGGTGTGAAGGCCGGGCCGGCGAAGGCCGCCGCCCGGCCGAGTCAGCGCCAGACAACCCTGGGTGAGCGTTCCGGACAGTGTCAGGACCCCGGTGTGATTCACTCGGGTGCCTTGGGGTCGAGGAAGGGCATCATTTGACGAAGTTCCCGTCCCACCTCTTCGATGGGATGCGACTGGTTGGCGGCCCGCTGCTCCAGAAGGTAGGGAGCTCCTTCCCTGGCCTGGGCCATCCACTCGCGGGCAAAGGCGCCGGATTGTATCTCCGCCAGCACCCTCTTCATCTCGGCGCGGCTCTCTTCGGTGATGATCCGCGCTCCCCTGGTGTAGTCGCCGTACTCGGCGGTGTCGGAGACGGAGTAGCGCATCCAGGACAGACCCCCCTCGTACAGGAGGTCCACTATCAACTTCAACTCGTGGAGAGTCTCGAAGTAGGCGGACTCGGGTTCGTAACCCGCCTCCACCAGCGTTTCGTAGGAGGCTTTGATCAACTGGGAGACGCCTCCGCACAGGATTACCTGCTCGCCGAAGAGATCGGTCTCGGTCTCCTCCCGGAAGGTGGTTTGCAGCACGCCCGCCCGGGCCCCACCGATTCCCCAGGAATAGGACATTCCCAACTCGAATGCGCCTCCGGTGGCGTCCTGGTGGATGGCAAGCAGACAGGGAACCCCGGATCCCTCCGTGTAGGTGCGCCGTACCAGATGACCCGGGCCCTTGGGCGCAACCATCAAGACGTCGAGGTCGGCGGCGGGTGTTATCTCTCCAAAGTGGATGTTGAACCCGTGGGCGAACAGCAGTGCGTTGCCGGGCGCCATCCGGTCGGCGATCCGGGCGTTGTAGAAGTCGGCCATGAGTTGGTCCGGGACCAGCATCGTGACGACGTCGGCCCACTCGGCGGCGTCTGGGGGATCCATCACCGCCAGCCCGTCGTCCAGGACTTGGTAGCGCCGGGCCGACTCCGGCCGGAGGCCCACCACCACTTCCACCCCGGATTCGGACAGGTTGAGAGCGTGGGCGTGGCCCTGGCTCCCATAGCCGATAACGGCTACCTTGCGGCCCTTGATTACCTCGGGATCCGCGTCCTTGTCATAGAAGATCTCGGCCACTTAAGCTCTCACCGCTTATCCCACCGCCCTCATCCGGGAGGGCTTGCTCTTGGCGGCCCGCCCGATGGCAATCCGCCCCGACTTGACCAGTTCCACCACACCGAACGGCCTCAGAAGCTCGATGAGGTCGTTCAGCTTCGCAGGTCGACCCGTCACTTCGAAGGTGAGACTGTTGTATCCCACGTCCACCACGGTCGCTTTGAAGATGTTGGCTACTTCAATTACCTCGGTACGAGCGGTGCCGGTGGCTGCAACACGGATCAGCATGGTCTCTCGCTCCACCGCCATGGATGGCTCGAGTTCGAAAATCCTGATCACATTGATCAGCTTGTGAAGTTGCTTCTTCACCTGTTCGATCTTCTCGGACTCCACCACCACAGTGATGCGGGAGAGGCCCGGATCGATGGTTGGGCCCACAGCCAGCGAATGGATGTTGAACCCTCGGCGGGCCAGGCAGGAGGACACCCGGGCCAACACTCCCGGGCGATTCTCCACAACCAGGCTCAACGTATGGCGGGGTGGATGTGAGAATGTGGTCACTTTCAGTCCCCAGGCTCCGGTCCCAGGATCACGTTGTCGTTGGAGCCTCCGGCAGGGACCATCGGGAAGACCATCTCGTCGGGGTCGACCACCATCTCCACCACCACCGGGCGGTCGTCGATGGCCAGGGACTTCTCGAGGATGGGGCCCACCTCCTCCGGCACCTCGGCCCGCAGCCCGATGCAGCCCATTCCCTCGGCAAGTTTCACGTAGTCCACGACCTCGGCATTGAGCAGGCTTGCCGAGAGCCGCCCTCCGTAAAAGAGCTTCTGCCACTGTTTGACCATGCCGTGGGCGCCGTTGTTGAAGACAGCCACCTTGACGGGGACCTGGTGGGCGGCGGCGGTGATCAATTCCTGGAAGGTCATCTGGAAGCACCCGTCGCCGTCCACTGCATAGACGAGTTCATCCGGCATCCCCGCTTTGGCGCCGATCGCGGCCGGGACCGCGAATCCCATGGTTCCCAGTCCCCCGGAGTTGATCCAGCGGCGCGGGCGATCGAAGTCCCAGAATTGCGAGGCCCACATCTGGTGCTGGCCGACTCCCGCCACCAGGACGGCGTCCCCACCGGTGATCCTGGCCAACTCCTCTATTACGAACTGGGGCTTGATCGGACCGTCCGGTTGCTGGTCGTAGGAGAGCGGATACTCGGTCTGCCATTCCCGTATGGTTTCCAACCACTCCTGATTGGCGATCGGTGGACGGTCTCCCCAAGCCTTGATCATCTGCGTCAACACCCGGCGGGCATCTGCCACGATCGGTATGTCGGCGGCTCGCACCTTGCCTATCTCCGCGGGGTCGACATCGGCGTGGATTATTTTGGCGCCCACCGCAAAATGGTCGGGATCGCCGGTTACCCGGTCATCGAAGCGAACCCCGAAGGCCGCCAGGACGTCGCACTTCTGCATGGAGGTGATGGCTGTGTAATTGCCATGCATACCCGGCATCCCCAGACACAGCGGATGGCTGTCGGGGATGGCGCCCCTTCCCATCAGGGTGGTCACCACCGGGATGTTTGTGATTTCCGCGAACCGGGTCAATGCCTCGGAAGCCTCGGACTTGATTATGCCTCCCCCCACATAGAGCACCGGTCGCCGGCTGGCCGCCAGCATCTCGACTGCTTCCTTCACGCGCCGCGGATGGCCGTCCAAAGTGGGTTTGTAACCGGGAAGTTCCAGATCTTGGGGTGCATGCCACTTAGTCTCCTGATTCAGCACATCCTTGGGCAGATCGATCAACACCGGTCCGGGCCGACCGGAGGAGGCAAGGTGAAAGGCTTGGTGGATAACGGTTGGGATGTCATCGGGATCGGTGACGAAGTAGTTGTGTTTTGTGGCAGGCATGGTGATCCCCACCGTGTAAGCCTCTTGGAAGGCGTCGTTGCCGACCGCGTGGGTTGGAACCTGCCCGGTGATGGCAACCATGGGCACGGAGTCCATAAGGGCGTCCGCCAGAGGAGTCACCAGGTTGGTCGCCCCCGGTCCCGAGGTGGCGACACACACGCCCACTCGTCCGGTGGCCCATGCGTAACCGGCTGCCATATGGCCGGCGCCCTGTTCGTGGCGGGCCAGGATGTGGCGGATAGGGCTGGAATAGAGGGGGTCGTAAGCGGGGAGGATCGCTCCACCGGGTATGCCGAATATCAGATCGACGCCCTCGTGCTCCAGGGAGGAGATAACCGATTGCGATCCGGTGATTGTTGTCATGGTGGTTGGCTTTCGTGAGGCTTACAAAGAGAAATCCCTCCTTTGGGGAGGGATTCAGCGCACACGCGGTTTATGCGCGTACGCTATTGGAGTACCAGCAACAGATGGATATTTCTCATTGATTGGACATTATGGTCTCTCGTTCGCAACCTTGCAACTCGAAAAAGGGAATTGATGCCCTCTTGCCAACTATGGAAGTGCAAATAACGCCCGTAGCCGTATCTTTAAGAGACGTGAAGGCAGCCCTTGATCAATGAATTTTCGGCCTGAAGACTTTCGGCTTGCTTTGGAGGAGGCCCGAAGGGTGATCAAGGCTATGCGACCGGACGAGGTTCCCCATACTCTCCGTAGGACCCGTAGTTCTTCGTCCCGGAAGCTGACGCCCATAGAGGCCCAGGCCCTGTACCGGGAACTCGAAAGAGACGCAGGCTTCCGCCAAGCCACCCTCAGCGGTTGGGACGCTGGGAGACAGAACAGCACCGATCCCCGTACTGCCGCGTCGATCCTCTTTCTGGAGAGGTCGGAGGGGTGGGAGTTCCGTGCCAGGGGGTATCTGGCCGAGGTAGGGCGGGAAGAGGCCCGAATGGACGCCGAAGAGCTCAGGGCGAGCCTGGGGGAGGCGCAGTCGGAGGTGAGGCTGCTCAAGAACCAGTTGGTGGAGCAGCGGCGGCTGGCTGAGAGGAGCACTCGACACCGCACCGATCAGTTGCGAAGGGATCTGAGTCGCGCCCGGGAGCGAATCGGCGAACTTGAGAGACAAGTCGCTGAGGAGACCAGAGAGTCGGCGAGATGGGAGAGAGAGACCAACGCAGCCTGGGACGAACTGACCGTGGCCGATAACCGATATGACGACCTGCGCAAGCGATACAGGCTGAAAACGAAGCCTGTTTCTGCTCGTTCGAGCGCTGGCTCCGGAGGGGAGGTCGGATTCATCCGAGATCCCCTGGAAGCCGCTCGGATGCTGGATCAGATGGTGAGCTACTGGGAGGTGGGCTCGGACTCCCAGCCTGAACGGGACGAGCCGCGCCCCAAGTTGCTGGAGCTTCCAACGGGGATGGATCCCAGGTCGGGCGGGGCGATGCAGTGGGTTTATTATGAAGCTCCCCGGCTCATCCTGGTGGTGGATGGGTGGAATGCTGCTCACTACTGGAACTCTCACCGGCGCGTCCCCGGCAAACCGGACCTGGGGACGATCGGGTTCATCACCACCAAACTGGACAATCTGGCCGAGTACTCGATCGGCCGCCACCAGGTGCTCCTCTACCTGGACTCCCGGCACGTGAGCGGGCTGGACCTGGACTGGGACAACCGGTTCATAAGCGGGCGCCTCACCGGCTTTTATGTGGAGGACGCCGATGACGCCATCGCCAGGGAAGCCGCCGGTCGGGCTGGGGAGCGGGTGGCGGTTATCACCAGCGACAACGGTCTGGCGGAACGTTGCCGGGCCCACGGTGCGGTCATTCTGGCCTCGGAGGCGTTAGCGGAGTGGATGGCAAGCTCGCCGGTCTGACCGCCCGACTGGTCGCCCTGGCCGCCGAGGCAGGACTGGACCGGGTCGGGGTCTGCACCACCGATCCCTTCTCCGCCACCCGGATCACGATCCGTTCCCGCAAGTCCACGGGGATGTCCGCCCGGCTGGGTTTCACCTTCACCGATCCGGACGTCTCCACCGATATCCGGCGCTCCTACCCCTGGGCAGAACGACTGGTGGTCGGGATCCGATCCTATCTCCCTGATGCAGGCCATCCGGGCGCGGCCCTACCCGGTCGGGGACGGGTAGCCCGTTTCGCGGTTACCGACGCCTACCAGCCCCTCCGGTCTGGCCTGGAGAGACTGGCGGCCGAACTGGGGGAGGCCGGGTTCCGGTCCGAGGTGCTGGTTGACGATTCCCGCTTGGTGGACCGCGCGGCGGCGGTGAGAGCCGGGGTGGGGTGGTGGGGGAAGAGCACCATGGTTCTGTCGCCGGGCTTGGGACCATGGTTTCTGATCGGATCGGTGGTAACCGACGCCCGATTGCCGGTTTCGGGGCTCATGGAGCGGAATTGCGGGAGTTGTGAGGCATGTCTTCCCGCCTGTCCGACCGGGGCCCTGGTGGCGCCAGGCGTGCTGGACGCCAGGTTGTGCCTGGCGGCCCTGGCTCAGAGCCCGGGAGTCATACCTCGGGACCTGCGCCCCCTTCTGGAGGATCGCCTATATGGGTGTGACGAATGTCTGACGGCCTGCCCGCCCGGCTCCCGGCTGCTGGATCGGGCTGCCTCCCCCCGGGGATCGGTGGACCTGGTAGAGCTTCTGCGGACCCCGGATCGGGAGCTGACCGGCGGGTTTTCCCACTTCTATCTTCCCTCCCGCCGGCCCCGGGTGTTGCGCCGCAACGCCCTGGTGTCCCTGGGAAACACCGGGATGGTGGAACACCTCGACTTGGTGGCCGGCTATCTGGGCAGTCCCGACTGGATGCTTCGGCTGCATGCGGTATGGGCGGTCCATCGTATGGGAGTGAGGATGTCCACTCGCCGGGCGGAGATGTTCCTCCGGCACGCCGCTTCTCGGGAGAGGTCCCCGGAGGTAAGGGAGGAATTGGCCCTGGCAGGGGTAGGGGTGTGAACGGAGACAGCTTCGAAGGGGAGTTAGCGCTCAGGCTTCGCTAGTTTCTGCGGGTTATGAAGATGGATTCGCGCCTCGTTCTGCTGGCCGTCCTCGCCGCAGGGGTGATCGCCCTGGGATGGACCTGGCTGATCGGTGAAGACCCTGAGGAGGCGGCGCTGGAGACGGAGGCAGCGCTGGAGACCACCACCTCTTCGGTGGCAAACACGGTTGCGGATGAAGAACAGGACGCCGCTGCGGTTACGACCACGACTGTCCCGGCGACCACGGTCCCCACAACCACCACCACTGCTCCTACAACCACAACCATCACCTTCCCAACTCCGGAGGTACTGGGAGAAGTCCATCCCCCACTGGTGGAAATCGATGGCTGGCTGCAGTCGCAGGTCGAAAGCCTCGAAGAGTTGCGCGGCAAGGTAGTCGTGGTGGAGTTCTGGACCTTCGGCTGCTACAACTGCAAGAACCGCATTCCCTACACCCAGGAGATGTACGCCAAATACCGTGATCAGGGCTTGGAGATCGTCGGTATCCATTCCCCCGAGTTCAAATACGAAGAAGACGTGGAAAACATCAAGAAAGCCCTGGTTGACCTGGGGGTCACCTGGCCGGTTGCACTGGACACCAAGCGCCGGACCTTCTGGGAGTGGCAGGCGGGCGGTACGGCCTACTGGCCGCGTACCTATGTGCTGGACCGGGAAGGCCGGGTTCGCTTCGACCACATCGGGGAGGGCAAGTACCGCGAGTTGGAGCAGACCGTGGCCTTCCTGCTCTCAGAGGGGATGTGAGCCTTTTCGCGGAGGGGATCCGCTCAAGTGTTCTAGCTTGTTCCTACTCCGTCCTGCTGGTGGGCCTGGCGCTGGTGGTGCTGAGAAGAAAGGACCGCATGGTGGTACTGGGCATGTTTGCCGCGTCCACCATCTTCTCGGCCTGGATCAGGGCGGCAGGCATCTCCAACTTCCTGGCGGGGCGGGTGGCGACTGTCCTGCTGGTGATCGTGGGACTGGCGCTTGCTCTGATGGTGAACCGCCGGCCGGCCGGCCTCGCCGGGTCGGCTCTCCTGGGGACGTTCGCGGGGGCCACCTGGCAGCCTTGTGTGGGTGAAGAGCTGGGAGGGGTGCTCACCCTCGCCCAGGACCAGGCGGGGGTCGCGCTCCTGCTCTTGGCCGTCTACCTGGTAGGGGTGATGATTCCCCTGGTGGCGGTGATGGCCCTTTGCTCCTATGTTCCCGCCATCCGTCGGTGGATGGACGCCCGGTGGGTGGCATTGGGAGCCAAGGCGGTAATCGCGGCGATGGGAGTCCTGGTGTTGGCCGACCAATACGACACATTGCTCTCCACACTTGCACGGTGGTCGGCCACTTGGAGTGGGTATTCGGTTTTGGAATGAGGGTCCCTCCGATCCCCCGAGGAGGATCCTTGTTCGTTGGCCCGGGCTTATTATCTGGATATGTCGCTCAAGATTCACTCTCAAGACGTAACGGAGGGTCCCGCCCGCGCCGGGGCGCGAGCCATGCTGCGGGCGGTGGGCCTTTCCGATGAGGACTTCACCAAGCCGCAGGTAGGCGTGGTTTCGGCGGGGAACGAGGTCACACCCTGCAACGTCACCGGCCCGGTTCTCGCTGAGCGAGCCAAGGAAGGGGTACGAGTTGGGGGCGGAGTCGGGCTTGCTTTCGCCACCATTGCGGTCTCCGACGGGATCTCGATGGGCCACGAAGGAATGCGAGCCTCGCTCGTCTCCCGGGAAGTGATCGCCGACTCGGTGGAATTGATGGTGCACGCCGAGCGATTCGACGCCCTGGTGACCATCGCCGGATGTGACAAGTCTCTACCGGGCATGCTCATGGCGGCGGCCCGCTCGAACCTGCCGGCCGTTTTTCTGTATGGTGGATCGAGCCTGCCCGGCCGCTATCGGGGCCGGGACATCTCCATCGTGGATGTCTTCGAGGGGATCGGGGCCGAGTCCCAGGGGCGGATCAGCGCCGAGGATCTCGACGAAATCGAGCGCAATGCCTGCCCGGGCGCCGGTTCCTGCGCGGGGATGTTCACAGCCAACACCATGGCTTCGGTGGGAGAAGCGATCGGGATGTCCCTCCCGGGGTCGGCGTCGGTTCCGGCGGTCGACACCCGCCTGGGGGTCTATGCGCGCCAGAGCGGAGAGGCGGTGATGAATCTCCTCCGAGAGGGAATACGGCCCCGCCAGATCATGACCCGGCCCGCTTTCGAGAACGCTATCACCACCGTGATGGCGTTGGGCGGTTCCACCAATGCGGTGCTCCATCTTATGGCCCTGGCGCATGAGGCGGGGGTGGAGTTGGAACTTGAGGACTTCGACCGCATCAGCCGCCGGACTCCCCATATCGGTGACCTGAAGCCGTTCGGCAGGTATCACATGGTCGACGTCGACCATCTCGGAGGGGTTCCCGTGGTGTTGAAGGTCCTCTCCGAAGAAGGGTTGCTGCACGGCGACTGCCTGACGGCCACCGGAAAGACCATGGCCGAAAACCTCAGGGCTGTGAAGGTCCCAACCGGCCAGGACGTGCTGCGTTCCGCCTCCGATCCCATCGCCGTCGAGGGCGGTATCGCCATCCTGAGGGGTTCCCTGGCGCCGAACGGAGCCGTGGTCAAGGTGGCCGGGGTAGCCCTCGAGGTATTCGAGGGTCCGGCCCGGGTCTTCGACGGCGAACAGGGCGCCTTGGCGGCGCTCTTTTCGGGAGACATTCATCCCGGGGAGGTGCTGGTGATCCGGACCGAGGGCCCGCGCGGCGGCCCGGGTATGCGGGAGATGCTTGCCATCACCGCGGCTATCAAGGGAGCGGGATTGGGATCGGAGGTCCTGCTGATAACCGACGGGCGTTTCTCGGGCGGTACCACTGGCCTGTGCATCGGCCACGTCGCCCCCGAGTCAGAGGTGGGAGGGCCGATCGGCCTGGTGGAGCAGGGGGACCGCATCAGAGTGGATGTGGCTGCCCGCCGACTGGACCTCCTGGTGGCTGACGATGTACTGGAAAAGAGAAGGGCAGGGTGGAAGCCGGCCCCGGTCCGTTACCCCTCCGGCGCTCTCGCCAAGTACGCCAACCTGGTGGGCGGCGCGGAGAATGGAGCGGTAACCAACCACTTCTGATTTGTCTTGTTGCTGGTCTCGGACATCCATGGCCGTTTTTCCGCCCTGGCGGACGTGGCTTCCAGGGGGGAGCCTCTTCTCGTCCTGGGAGACCTGATCAACCTGGTGGATTACCGGACCGGGGAAGGCATCTTCGCCGAAGTCCTCGGAATCGACTTCGCCCGCAAGATCGCGGCCTCCCGGGGAGGTTCGCGGTTCGAGGAGATGCGCTCGCTGTGGGCGAAGAGAGTCGGTGACCGCTACGAGTGGTTCCGCTCTGCGTTGACCGTGGAGGTCAAGAAGCAGTACCGGCTGATGGCGGAGGCTCTGCAGGCTTCCGAGTCGTACGTGACCTACGGGAACGTAGACCGCCCGGAGCTGTTGCGCCAGAGCCTCCCGGAGGGATCCCGGTTCGTGGATGGAGAGGTGGTGGTGATCGAAGGGCACAGGGTGGGCTTTGCCGGCGGCGGGTTGACCACTCCCATGAATGCTTCAGGGGAGGTCTCGGACCAGGAGATGACGGACAAACTGGCCGGATTGGGGGAGGTGGACATTCTCTGCACCCATCTGGCTCCCGCGGTGCCGGCCCTGCATTTCGATGTGGTGACCGGAAAGTTCGAGAGGGCTTCCCGCCCGATTCTCGACTACCTGCTGGAGGTGCGTCCTCGCTACCACTTCTTCGGGGATGTCCACCAGCCGCAGGCCCATCAATGGCGGGTGGGGTCCACCCTGTGTCGCAATGTCGGGTATTTCCGCGCCACCCGCCGCCCGGTGAGGCTCTCGGCGGATGGAGTAGCTGACGGCCTTCGGGCGGAGGTCGGATGAGCGGGGAAGGCAAACGGTTCGCGGACGGCCGGCACCTGGTGGTGACGACCATTACCGGGCTGGTTTCCGCCCTGCCACAGTTCGCCAAGTTAGTGGGCCGGCTCTCCCGGGACCCAAGGGTTCCGGTGCGCGCCAAGCGCTTGGCGGCGGGCCTGGCCGCCTACGCGGTGATCCCCCTGGACCTTGTTCCGGATGTGATCCCGGTGGTGGGACTGGTTGATGACTTGTTGGCGGTGGTGGTGGCATTGGCGGTGCTCATCGAGGCGGCGCCCGATGAGGTGGTGGTCGAGCACTGGGACGGCGAACCGGAGACACTGGGACGGATCCTCCTGGGGGTGGGTCTGCTGATTGAATTCATGCCCAGGAGGGTGCGGTGGATGATCCGGTGGCTGGGGGGAGAGTGAATCCGGGGCAATGAACCTTCCCGTCTGGACGGTGCTGCCTCTCTTTCAGTCATCTCCCCGGGAACTCACCGGGATGGTGAGAGAGTCGGAGTCGCTCGGTCTGACCGGAGTTGTGGCCACAGACCATCTGGCTGGCTGGCGCCGTCCGACCTCTCCGGTTCTGGAAGCCACCGCTGCACTCGGCATGGTGGCCGCCGTGGCCGAGCGCCGCGTGGGTTCGCTGGTGTTGCAGACGGCTCTTCGTTCTCCCTCCTACACGGCCGGTGTGGCAGCTACTCTGGCCGCGGTCTGCCGGGCGCCTCCCCTGATCGGTTTAGGGGTGGGCGACTCCAGGTCACGCACCGAAAGTAGCCGGCTGGGGATTGCCCAGCCCGCCTTCCCCGAGCGCATAAAGCTGCTGCGGGAGACCATCGCCGAGGTACGGGCTCGGACCCCGGGCGTCGAGATATGGGTAGGAGGATGGAGCCGTGAGGTGCGAGAAGTGGCGGCTGAACTGGCGGATGGCTGGAACGCCTGGGGCGGCGAGCCTGCGGCCTTCGAGGCTGCCGTGGACCAGATGAAGAAGGTGAACCCTGCGGTGTCGGTGAGTTGGGGAGGTCTGTTGGACACCACCCGGTCCGTCGACTGTCTCCGGGGAACCCTTCTGAGGAGAGTGGAAGCCGGAGCGCAGGCGCTGGTTATGGCACTCACTCCTCCGCGAGTCGCCACGTTCGGTCGGTGGGTACCGGCGATCTTTTGCCATTCTGCGTTCCAAAACGCCGCCGATTGCTAGTAGCCTGCGAGTATGGAGTTCAGGCGCATTCACAATCTTCCGCCTTACGTTTTCGCCCAGGTGGACCAGGCGAAGGTTGCTGCCCGCCGCGCCGGGGAGGACGTTGTGGACCTCGGCTTTGGCAACCCCGACCTGCCATCGCCCTCTTTTGTGGTGGACAAGCTGACCGAGGCGGCCAACAAGGGAAAGAACCACCGCTACTCGTCGTCGCGGGGACTGCCCAACCTCCGCCAGGCCATCACTGATCGGTACCAAAGACGCTTCGGAGTCTCGCTCGACCCGGAGACACAGGCTGTGGCCACAATCGGCGCCAAGGAAGGTCTGTCCCACCTGCTATGGACCCTGGTTGACTCGGGAGACACCACGGTGGTGCCGGAACCCTCCTATCCCATCCACATCTACGCGCCGATTCTGGCCGGTTCCGACATTGCTCGCCTTCCGGTGGTTTCGGAGTCTGAGTACTTCGAAAGGCTGGAGGTGCTTTATCGCTCATCCTGGCCCAAGCCGAGGGTGATCATCGTCTCCTTCCCGCACAATCCCACCACCACCTGCATCGAGCTGTCCTTCTTCGAGCGGTTGGTGGCGTTTGCCCATCACCACGGGGTGTTCATTGTCCATGACTTCGCGTACGCCGACATGCACTTTGACGGTTATCAGCCGCCTTCGCTCCTGCAGGTGGAGGGGGCCGCGGAGGTGGGGGTGGAGTTGTACAGCATGACCAAGGGCCATTCCATGGCGGGTTGGCGGATGGGATTCGTGCTGGGCAACGCTCCTGCGGTGGCGGCCCTGACCAAGCTCAAGTCTTATCTCGACTACGGCACCTTCCAGCCGATCCAGATCGCAACCATTGTCGCCCTCAACTCCGGGGACGACTATGTCGAGGAGGTGAGAGCGATCTACGGCGATCGGCGGAATGCCCTGGTGGATGGTCTGAACAACTCCGGCTGGAAGGTGCTGAAGCCGCATGGCACCATGTTCGTTTGGGCGCCAATCCCCGAGCCTTACGTGGAGATGGGGTCGGTGGAGTTTGCCTTGCACCTCCTGCGGGAGGCTAAGGTGGCGGTCAGCCCGGGAATCGGCTTCGGCCCCAGTGGCGACCGGCACATCCGGTTCGCCCTGGTCGAGAACCGCCAGAGGGTTGGCCAGGCAGTCACCAGTATGCGCCGGACGCTCGAACTTCTCTGATCAGTGGCATTTCCCGACGGAACCGCCGACTTTCGCTCCGATACTGTAACCAGGCCCACTCCGGAGATGCGGCGCGCCATGGCCGATGCGATGGTGGGGGATGATGTCTACCGCGACGATCCAACGGTTAACGCCCTGGAGGAAGAGGCGGCTTCCATCATCGGCCAGGAGGCGGCGGTGCTCACTCCCACGGGAACGATGGGGAACCAACTCGGGATAATGCTCCAGACCCGGCGGGGAGAGGACGTCCTCTGTGATGCCCGGACGCATCTGCGCAATGTTGAAGCGGGCGCGGGCGCCGCCCTGTCGGGCGTGGCCTTTCGAACCGTGGAAGTGGATGCCGGCCGAATCACGCCCGCCGATATAGACGGGGCAATGCAGTTGGCAGGCAGCCTCTTCCCGCGTATCGGATTGATGGTGTGGGAGAACACTCACAACATGTCGGGAGGAAGGGTGATACCCGCCGACGTGATGGTGGAGGGCAATCGGGCGGCCCGCCGGCACGGCCTATCCGTCCACCTCGACGGGGCGCGGGTGTTCAACGCGGCGGTAGCCTCCGGTCTTCCGCCGGCCAGGTTCACCGAGGGGGTGGACACGGTGCAGTTTTGCTTCTCCAAGGGCCTGGGGGCGCCGGTGGGGTCCATTCTGTGCGGTTCGGCCGACCTGGTGGCCGAGGCGCGTTACCTCCGCAAGAGACTGGGAGGGGGGATGAGACAGGCCGGCATCATCGCAGCCCCTGCGCGCATCGCCCTCCGGGACTGGTCCCGTCTATCTGCCGACCATGAACTGGCGTCGCGGATGGCAGTCGGACTGGCCGACCGTCATCCGGGAGCGGTGGATCCCGAGGCAACCGAGACGAACATGGTACGTGTGGAGGTGGAGAACCTACGCGGAGGATGGGCGCCGGTACGCGCCCGGCTGAAGGAGTTGGGGGTGGTCGTCAGGGATCCTCTTGCCGGAACTGTGCGGCTGGTGACCCATCGCGATGTAAACGACGCCGATGTGGAGCGGTTGCTGGCGGCTTTCACACCGGGTTGATCCGGTAACCGTAGCTTTCCTCGCAGGGTCATACCTCAGCACCAGTGAAATACGCAGTCCTCTTTCCCGGCCAGGGCAGCCAGTTCGTGGGGATGGGCGCCGACCTGTTCGAGGCCCGACCCGATCTTCTGGGTGACCGTGTGAACGAAATGTTGGGTTGGTCCCTTCGCGACCTCTGCCTGGAGGGACCCGAAGAACTGCTGGTCCGCACCGAGCGGGCCCAGCCCGCCCTCTTCTGTCTCTCTTATGCTCTGTGGGTCGAACTGTCAGACCGGCTTGGCTCTCTCCCTATCGCCGCGGCCGGCCACTCCCTGGGGGAGTACACCGCTCTGGCGGCCGCAGGGGTGTTCGGGTTCGAACAGGCCCTGTCCCTGGTGTCGGCTAGGGGTCGGGCGATGGCCGAGGCCGCCGACACCGAGGACTCGGGAATGATGGCTCTGATGGGGGTGGGTGATGATGTTGCAGAGGAGGTGGCTGAGATCCGCCGACAGGAGGGGGGGCGGCTGGTGGTGGCCAACCTGAACGCACCGGGCCAGGTGGTGATGGCTGGAGGGGCCTCCGATCTTGATTGGCTCGAGGAACGGGGTCGCAGCCTTGGAATCCGCAGGATGGTCCGACTGCCGGTGGCGGGAGCCTTTCACTCCGGGTTCATGGCGTCGGCCGCCCGCAAGGTGGAAGAAGCCCTGGTGGGGCTGAGGTCTCGTCCGGCCCGCTTCCCGGTGTACGCCAATGTCAGCGGCGAGCCGATCGAGAGCGCCCGCATCTCCGAGACCCTGGTCACCCAGGTTTCCTCCCCGGTCAGGTTCGCCGACAGCCTTTCGGCTATGGCGCGGCAGGGAGTCGAGGTCTTTGTGCATGTCGGCCCAGGCAAAGTGACCGCCGGTCTGGTCAAGCGTACGGTTCCCTCGGCCACGGTGCTGACTGTAAGTGATCTGGGCGGAGCGGCCAAGGCCGCGGAATCCATATCTAGCATGGAGCTTTTACGAGGAGAGTGAGCATGACCAGGGCTGCAATCACCGGATGGGGAAAGTGCGTTCCCCCAACCGTGCTGAGCAACGCCGACCTGGAACGGATCATCGACACCTCCGATGAGTGGATAACGGTTCGCTCCGGGATAAAGGAGAGGCGAATCAGCCATGTGGAACCGTCCGAGATGGCGGCGGTGGCGTCCGAACATGCCTTGGCGGCCGCTGGCCGGGAGATAGGGGAGATCGATCTTATCATTGTCGCCTCCTGCACTACTGACTCCGTGATTCCCGCTACGGCGGCTCACGTGCACCGTTTGCTGGACGCGCCGGTTTCCACCGCGGCCTTCGACCTCAACGCCAACTGCTCGGGCTTTGTCTATTCGTTGATTAACGCCGCCAAGATGATCGAGTCAGACATGCATTCGAGGGTGCTGATCGCCGCCACCGAACGACTCAGCGCCTTGCTCGATTTCACGGACCGGTCGACGGCGGTCCTGTTCGGCGACGCCGCCGGCGCGGTGGTCATGGAGCCGACCGAGGAAGATCATGGTCTGCTCTCGGGGTTCGTGCAGATGGACTCCTCCGCTCTGGGCTACCTGGAGGTGCCCAACGACGGGCTCAGCGGGATGCCGGCCCGTTCAATGGAGGCTCCCCATGGCGGGATCACCATGAACGGGCGTGAGGTGTTCCGCCGGGCGGTGGTGGCGATGGGAGATCTGTCGGTGCGGGCGGTTGCCGAGGCCGGCCTGGGACTGGAGGAAGTGGATCTGCTCATACCCCATCAGGCCAACATGAGGATCATTGACGCTACAGCCAGACGGTTGAAGCTTCCTTCCGAAAAGGTCTACACCAATATTCACGCCTACGGGAACACCTCGGCGGCCACCATCCCGGTGGCGTTGGTCGAGGCTTTGGAACAGGGATATATCTCGGCCGGCGCCAACGTGGTGTTCGCCGCGTTCGGGGGTGGGCTGACCGCTGGAGCGGCCGTGCTTCGCTGGGGAGAGCGCACCGATCCACTGGGGCGGAGCGAAGCCTCTCTTCCTCCAACCGACCGCAGCCTCATGGAGTTGCTGGAAGCCAATTTCCGCGTGTACGGGTATCCGGAGAAAATGAGATGAGCCGGGTCGCCCTGGTCACTGGAGGATCACGGGGGATCGGCCGGGCGGTCTGCATGGAGATGGCCGGACGGGGCTATCTGGTGGCGGTCAACTACGCCCAACGCTCCGATGCCGCTGCAGAGGTGGTGCAGGCTATTCGGGGGGCCGGTGGAGAAGCTGTGGCGATCGGCGCCGACGTGTCGGATGCCGACCAGGTGAGCAGGATGTTCCAGGAGGCGAAGCAAGCCCTGGGTCCGGTGGAGATCCTGGTTAACAACGCCGGGATCACCAGGGATGGATTGTTGGCGCGTATGAGGCCGGAGCAGTTTGACGAGGTTCTGGCGGTCAATCTTCGATCAGCCTATCTGTGCACGAGGGCAGCCCTGCGGGGGATGCTGCGCGCCCGGTGGGGACGGGTGATATGCATCAGTTCCGTGGCGGGGGTCAGTGGCAACCCCGGTCAGGCCAACTACGCGGCCTCCAAGGCCGGGCTAATCGGATTCGCCAAATCGGTAGCGCGTGAGGTCGGTTCACGGGGTATAACGGTCAATGTGGTGGCACCGGGGTTCATAGCCACCGACATGACCGCTCCTCTGGGCGCCACGGCGGCGGAGGCTACCGCCTCCGGAGCGGCCCTGGGCAGGGTGGGAGACCCTGCCGAGGTTGCTAATGTGGTGGGATTCTTGGGGTCTGAAGCCGCCTCGTACGTGACCGGCCAGGTCTGGCAGGTCGACGGGGGCTTGGCGCTCTGAGAGGAGTTTCGTACCCTAATGCGTTGGAAGGTAACCCACACCCCGCCCGCGCCGTCCAATAGGTCGGCTGGAACAAGTCTGGTAGCCGAAACGAAAGAAAGGGAAACTATGAGCGCGGACATCGACAGCAGGCTAAAGAGGATTCTGGTGGAGGAATTGGATCTCGAAGAAGACAAGTTGCACCCTGACGCCAATTTCGAGGAAGACCTGGATGTCGATTCGCTCGGCGTGGTGGAGTTGCTGATGGCGCTGGAGGACGAGTTCGGGGTGGAGATCCCGGACGAGGAAGCCGAACAGATCACCACCGTGGGCGAGGCGGCCGCGCTGATACGAATAAAACTGGGGAGCTGATCCTATCGGACACCATGGTGGTCGCGACGGTTGAATGCCGGAAGCGGTGGAGGACACCAAGCAGCCAAACGCATCGTCCCCTGTCGATGCACTTTGACGTTCACCAACTCAACGCGTAGCAAGGGCGTCTGGGGTCTGCCCCGGTACTGAGAACGCCGGACACCGGATCGCGGTGGGTAACAGTGGCGCCCACCCCGCAGACCTCCGCTCTGATTGTCTTGTGACCCATCTGCTCCAGGGTCTCGGCCGTCCCGCTCGGAATTCCCGCCTCCAGCGACAGGCGGCCGGGATAGTAATCATGCGGGTAGAAGGAGTCGGGGACGCTGTCGGTGGCGAACCGAGGCGCCTCGATGGCCTCCTGGGGGTTCATGCCGAATATGAACGTGTTCAGCATCAGTTGGAGGTTGGCCTGGGTCTGGTGGTCTCCACCCGGACAACCGAAGGTCATCTGCGGTACGCCATCCTTGACGGCGATGTAATTGACCAGAGTGGTCCTGGGCCGCTTGCCAGGCTCGATGACGTTGGGGTGGCCCGCCGACAGGTTGAACACCTCGGAACGTGTGCTCAAGGCGCATCCCAACTCCGGGAAGAAGACCGACTTCTCGAAAGAGCCGCCACTGGGTGTGGCGCATGCCATGTTTCCGGCCCGATCGATCGCTGCGACATGGGTGGTGCCCCCCGCCTGTCCGGGTTTGCTGCCTGATCCCCTTGCCGGGATTCCGTCGGTCACCAGCATCTCCTCCGGGGCCGCTCCACCCCGGGGATTCCCCGGAGGCGGCAACTCGGGGACCGCCCGGCCGGCGTCGATCATGGCGGCCCGAGCCGCCCCGTACTCCTTGGACAGGAGTTCGACGATCGGCACATCGGTGAAGTCGGGATCACCATAAAAAGTCTGGCGGTCCGCCATTGAAAGCTTCAGAGCCTCGACGGCGGTGTGGATGTAGGCCGGGGTATTGTGACCCATGGATCCCAGGTCGAAGTGTTCGAGCACGTTCAGCGTCTGGAGGAGAATGCCAGCCTGCGACCAGGTCTTCTGCCCGCAGATCTCATAGCCTGAGAAGGTGGTGCGGAGAGGCTCTTCGAATTGCGACCGGTAGGCGGCGAGATCCTCGTATTCAAGGACCCCGCCGACGCTCGTCGATCCATCGGCGATCAGCCTGGCGACTCCTCCGCTGTAGAACTCGTCGATCCCGGCCCGCAGTCCATCCGACCGGGAGCCCCGGGACGCCGCCTCCGCGGCCGCCAAGGATCTCAGTGTCTTGGCCAGCCCCGGCTGGCAGAACAGCGACATCTCCTCCGGCAACCTGCCCTCGTCATAGAAGACCTCCAAACCGCCGGGGGGGAAGAGGCCGAACTGGCGGATGGTGGGTTCCAGCCCCAGGAAGTTGATCATCTGCCGGTAGTGGGGGACCCCCTCCTCCGCGTATTGGATAGCCGGAGCGATCACCTCGCCGAGGCTCTTGGTTCCGTACCTGTCGAGCATCGAGATAGTGGCGTGCACGACCCCGGGCACGGTGAACGACAGGGGAGCCTCGAGACCGGGGCCGGTGGGGACGTCGTCAAGTCCGCGCGAGCGGTAGAAGTTGATCGTCGCCTTGCCCGGGGCCACCCCTTGGCCGCTCAGCGACTTGAGATCCCCCGAGCGGGCGTCGTAGAGCATGAAGACGCTTTCGGCGGCCAGGGAACAGGCAGCGGTCGGTTCGACCACCACACCTGCGAAGACCCCCGCCGCCACCGCGTCGAAAGCGTTCCCTCCCGACACCATCATGCGCATCCCCGCCATCGACGTCAGGTAGTGGCCGCTTGAGATTATTCCGCGGGTCCCGGAGATGACCGGACGGCTCGTCATGGCCGGGAGTTCGACCCGGTGTGCGATGGCTGGCTTGGCTTACGGTTGGACATCTGCCCGCTTGCTCGGAGGTGTCGGGTCCGCAAGCTTGGGCTGTTTGGTGCACCGGCTTGCGGCTCTCCGTCTCCGAGCATAACTCGCTCAGGCGCAACGGTCGAGACCCTCGAGCGTGGGGTGCGGACCGCGCCGGTTGCCTCGGTGTACTTCAAGGAGCAACCGGACCGGTCGGAAAATGCCTCTCTCCCGAAGCGAGGTACCATCCCTCTCGGCATGGACCGGAAGCTCGCGAACTTCATGGCGGCCGTGGACCTCTTCGACGAGGTTTGCCGGAAGGTGCCGTCCGACGCCTGGGACAACGACTCCCCGTGCGAGGGTTGGACGGCGCGTGATGTACTGGCGCATCAGTGCGCGGTGCTGGATGCCTTGGCTTCCATCGCCCGCACGGGGGAGTGGGCCAGGCCGGGGAAGGGCGCACCTGCAGAGGATCCCCTGGCCCGGTGGGAGGAGACCAGGGGGCCCTTGGTTGCCGCGCTCGGTCAACCGGGCGTGCTGGAACGGGAGGACAAGTATTGGTTCGGGAGAATGGACATGGCCACGTTCGTGTCCTACGTTCAATGGGATCCCCTGACCCACGCCTGGGATATCGGGACCGCAACCGCTGTGGAGGTGAACCTACCTCCCGAGTTGTGCCGGATCAGCTACGACCTGATCGGTGGGAAAGCCGAGATGTTCCGGAATACTGGCCGTATCGGCCCCCCGGTCGAGGTCTCCGAAGACGCCTCGATCGTCGACCGTTACCTGGCGCTGGTGGGAAGACAGCCCTGAGCTAGGCAGCGAGCATCTGGGCGATCAACCCGCCCAGCACCGCCACCGCGAATACGTACAGGCCGAATGCGGCCAGAATTCCCTTGCCGGCCAGTTTGCTCAGGATCACAAATTCGGGGATGTTGAACCCGGCGCCGGCGATTGTGAGGGCCACTATGGCGCCTATCCCGATTCCCGCCGACCGGAGGGCGTCGGCGATGGGCACGAATATCTCGGTGTTGACATAAAAAACAGTTCCGACCGCGGCTGCGGCGAGAATGGCGCCATCACCGGCCAGCACGGGTATGCGGGCGGCAGTCTCGGCAGGCAGGAAGACGGTGATCGCCAGGCCGATTCCCACCCCCACGACCAGCAAGGGCAACATGGTGCGGAGCAAAGCCCGGGAGGCTTTCCATGCCGGACGCCACTCGAGACCGATACCCGCCCAAGGCGCCGAGTGTTCGGCCGAGCCCGCGGCAACGGGAAGCGGCTTCATGAAGCGTTCCAGATTCACCCTTTCCGCCGCCAGTGCCAGACCGAGAGCGGCCCCGAATGCCACTCCCAGGTAGATGAGGGCAGCTTTCCACCCCACGATGATCAGAAGCGCTCCGAAGAGAATCGGATCGAGCACCGGCGCCGCCACGACGAACGCCACGTAGCCGGCGGCTGTCACGCCTGCCTGCCGGAGGGCGACCAGAACCGGGATTGCCGAATAGGTGCAGAATGGCGTAATGAACCCCACCGCGATTCCTCTCAGGGCGGCTTTCAGGGGACTTGCACCCATCAGCGTCTTGAGACGGGTGTTTCCCAGCCGGCGCTGTAGCAGGTGCAGGGCGAAGGAGACCCCGAGGAACAGGGCTAGCAGTTCCACGAACAGCCATATCGAGTCACTGACTATCGCTCCAGCCATCGTGGCGGCCTATTTTACAGTTCCAATTTGGGAGCGGCCGGGTAGGAGACCGGCTGGATCAGGGTGGGGTCGTTGTTGCTCACCTTGTTGACCCTACGCGACACCTGGTGGGTGGCCCACCCTCCGGTTTGGGGGCGCTCCAGGAGGTTCTGGGCCGTGGTCGCATCGTCCAGGTCGGGATCCAGCCAGGGCTCCCAGCGGTCCGGAGGCAGGGCCACCGGCATGCGGTGATGGACGGCGGCGATGGGCCCTTCCGACGGGCCGGTGATTATTGTGCAGGACACCAGCCACTCCCCGTCTACCGGATGGCGCCGCACCCCCCACAGGCCGGCAAAGAGGAGCGGATCTCCGTCCGCGCGGAAGAACCAGTAGGGAACGTGACCTCTCGAACGAGGAGTCCACTCGTAGAAGCCGTCGGCGGGAATCAGGCAGCGACGCCGGGTCAGACCGACCCGGAACAGAGACTTTTTACACAGGGTCTCGGACCGTGCGTTGATATGGAAGGTCTTCAGATCCGGCGCCCAATGGGGGATCAGCCCCCAGCGCATGGTGTCGAGGCGCAGGCTTCCCTTGCGGTGGCGTAATGCGTAGACAGGGTCGGTGGGCGCCACGTTCCAGCTGGGAGGCAGGGGTTCGGGGACTGTCTCCTCGGCTTCGAGGTACTCCCCGTAGTAGTCGGGGCCCCGGGCCTGGCCGAACCTGCCACACATCGAAACTAGTGTAAGGGGGCACCCCGAAAGGAGCCCAGACCATGCCCACCCTGGAAGAGTTCTGCACGATCACCGCCGCTCTCCGACCCCGGATGCTGGGCAAGACTCCCTCAGGCGTCCGGATCGACTTCGCTTTCGAGGGAAGCGCGGAGAGTCCCCACTGGGAGGGCGCCCGGCCCGTGGCGGGAGTGGACTACGCGACGGTCCGCTCCGACGGGAACCTCGACCTCGACATCCGGGGGGTGATCGGGGAGGGGCGCAACACCGTCTCCTACCGGGCGATCGGGGTAAGCATCATGAAGTCCAAGACGGAAGCCGTACCCCAGGAGCTGTTGACCTTCGAGACCTCCGACGAGGAGTTGTCCTGGCTGAACACCGCGGTCGGGGTGGCGATCGGTCAAGGCAAGGGTCTTGATCTGACCCTCACCGTCTATTTGGTGAGGAGCTGAGTTCCTACCCGGTAGGGGGTTGAGATCCGGGGTAGCCCTCTACACCGAGCGGAAATCGGCTTTTCGCTTCTCCCTGAAAGCCGCCACACCCTCACCGAAGAGCGCCGATTCGCCCAGGCGACCCTGGCTGGCGGCTTCGGCGGCCAGTCCTTCGGCGAATCCCAGGGACGTGGTCTCATAGAGAAGCCGTCGGTTGGCGCCGTAGGCGGAGGTGGGTCCCTCACAGAGCCACTCCGCCCACTCCAAGGCTTCGGAGAGGGCCTGGCCGGAGGCCGACACCTTGCTGCACAGCCCGATCTCAAGTGACTCCCCCGCGGCCACCTTTCTTCCGGACATGACGATCTCGGTAGCTCTTCCCAGTCCCACCATCCGCGGCAGCACCCAAGCTGTGCCCGAGTCGGGAGTGAGACCCAGGTGGATGAAAGCGCTCATGAAGTAGGACCCGGGATCCATCACTCGCAGATCGCAGCACAGGGCGATGCCCATTCCCGCTCCGGCGGCCGGCCCGTTGATCGCTGCCAGGGTGGGGATTTCCGACTCCCAGAGGGCGTCGATAAGGGGATGAAAGTGGCTGTGAAGGATGGTCTCGAGATCCCCGGCCTCCTCGATTTCCCGGGTGAGTTCCACGAGATCGGCGCCGGCGCAAAACGCCCGGCCCTCACCGGTGATGACCGCCGCCCGTGCCTCGGTGCCGGCTCGTCGGATCGCATCGGTGAGTTCCCGGGCCATCGACAGGGTGATGGCGTTGTAGCGGGAGGGGCGACGGAGGGTCAATACGGCTACTTCGCCTGCCAACTCGTATCCGCACTTCATGAAGTGAACCTTTCGGTCGGGGTGGTCTTCACGGTAGCAAAGGGCAATCCCGTGGCTTCGGCGCGGTAGCCTCGCGGTAACCCCGGTCTTTGTCCAGGTTGTCTACGCTCATCCCTTAGATGTCCGCCAGATGCTCGTTCTGCAGTCGGCTTCCCGGCCCCGGCTCGTACGTGGTGGCCGGTCCCAAGGGCGTGGGGATCTGTGACGAATGTGCAGCCACGGCCCACACGGTTGCCCAGGAGGCGCTTCGACCTCATGGAATGGACCGGTTGGTGACCGGGATCGGCCGCTTGATGACCAACGATCCTTCTTGGGGGAATTTCTTCGGCATAATCGAAGAAGCGGCGGTGGCGATCCGCAAGGGCAAGGTGGCATGGTTAGGAGCGGAAAGCGAGCTTCCCCCTCAACTGGAAGACCTGCCCCGGCTGGATTGCGGGGGCCGGGTGGCGGTGCCGGGTTTCGTGGACGCCTTCTCTCAGGTGGCCGGCGGAACCGGGCGCCGGGGAACACCCAACGGGGCGACGGAGCCCGAGACGGCGGCCGACTGGGCCGGCCGGTTGCTTGCCGGTGGGGCGACATGTCTTTCGGTTTCGGTGAGAAGCCAGGGCGATCCCCAGGAGGATCAACGACTCCTTTCCATCGCCGCCATGCTGGGGGAGCAACTCCCCCTAAAGGTCGTTACAAGCTGGACGGTAGGACCCGAGGCGGGCTTTCCCTCTCCTTATGATCCGGCCGCCCGCAGCATCCTACGCGAGGTCTCCCAGTATGCCTCCGGACTCTCCGTGACGGTGGGCTCGGGAGGTTTCTCCTCCGCCGATGTGAGAAAGCTGTGCGCTTCCATGGGCAGTCTGCGCAAGCGGGTCCGGCTGCACGGGCGACCCGGAATCCCCTCCGATCTGGTGCGGTCGGTCCGTCCCCTGGCGGTCCAGGACATGACGGAGTTGGACGAGTCGACCCTGGATGCGTTGCGTTTGCAGGGAGGAGCGGTGGTGGTGCTGCCGGTGGCCAGTCTCCGGACCCGGCTACCGATTCGCAGCCTGATGGAGTTGGGTATCACGGTGGCGTTGGGCAGCGACTGCCTGCCCGGCGAGAGGTCCGTAACCTCCATGCCCTTTTTGGCCTGGGCTGCTTCGGAGGCAGGTGGAGTCCCGATCGAGACGGCGCTGTGGTGCGCCACCTTCGGAGGGGCGCGGGCGCTGGGTGACACGACCAGGGGATGGCTGGGCAGAGGCGCGATCGGGGATATGGTGATCATGGACATCGCCCACTTCTACGAGTTGGCCTACCATCCCGACCTCCCGATGGTGTGGGAGTTGATCCGGGAGGGAGATCTGACTGCGGTGGGCCAGTCTGGATGAGCCCCCCGCCGTCTGAGACTCTCCCCCTGGCGATATCTCATCGGGGTGGGGCGAGGCTGTGGCCGGAGAACACCATGGAGGCCTTTTCTCGCACTGTGGAGATGGGTTATCGGTGGATCGAGACCGACCTTCGCATAACGTCGGATGAAACGGTGGTCTGTTTCCACGACCCAACCCTGGAAAGGACATCCGACGGTAGGGGAGAGATTGCGCACCTGTCCTGGAGTGAAGTGAAGGAAGTTGACGCCGGATACAATCACCAGCCGCGCCGTGACTTCCCTTTTCGGGGACGGGGAATTCGAGTCCCCAGCTTGGAGGAGGTGGCTCTGTCGTTCCCCGACTTGTCCATGGTGCTGGAACTCAAGGCGGACCACACCGAGGAACCTCTCCTGAAGCTGATCCGTCGACTGAAGTTGGGTGACCGGGTGATCGTCGGCTCCTTCTCCGATGCCCGCCTGGCCAGGGTTCGCGAGCTCTCAGGGGGCGGAGTGGACACTTCCACCGGGGAGCAGGAGGCCGCGCGCCTGGTCAAAGCCGCCTGGTTGGGACGGAGAATGCGTCCCGCGAACCCTGCTTTGCAGATTCCGGTCCGATCGGGTGTGGTTCCCCTCGTCACCCGACGAACCGTTCGCGCCTACCATCGCATGGGACTGGTGGTGCATGTCTGGACGGTCGACCGCCCGGCGTTGATGGAGAGGCTGCTGAGCAGAGGAGTGGACGGGATCATGACCGACCGGCCCGATCTGTTGCGGGAAGTGTTTGAAAAGAGAGGGCTATGGAGAACGTGACCCATAGCGCTTACTACGACTCGGACCAGCCTCGCAGGGTGATTGTCTCCGAGATCACAAACCTGCGTCGGTACCGGGGACTGCTGCGACTCCTGGTGCAGCGGGATCTGACCGTGCGCTACAAACGGTCCATGCTGGGAGTTTGGTGGACTCTTCTCAATCCCTTGCTGACTGTGGCCGTCATGTGGGCAGTCTTCAGCACCATCTTCCGGTTCGAGATCCCCGGCGGCGTTCCATACGTCGTGTACGTGCTGTCGGGGGTCATGCTCATCACTTTCTTCTCCCAGGGGGTGGTGGCGTCGGGGTCGTCCATCGTCGGCTCAGCCGGGACTCTATCCAAGGTGTATGTACCGGCAGAGGTGTTTGCGGTGGCGCCTGCCCTGGCGGCACTGGTGAACTTTGCCATAAACATCGTGCTGCTGTTGGTGGTGCAGCTGATCGCCGGGGTGGGGATTCCGGTCACGGTCCTCTTGGCGCCGGTTCCGTTGCTGTTCCTTGCCATGTTTGTGGCGGGATTGGGGATGGTGGTGGCCTCCCTGGCAGTCGCCTACCGGGATGTGTTGGACATTGTGGGAGTGCTGCTCACCCTGGCCATGTATGCCACTCCGGGCTTCTACCCGGTGACCATCGTCCCTGATCAGATCCTTCCCTTCATCTACATCAACCCGCTCTATTCCTACCTGGAGGTGTTCCGGGGACTGGTCTACGGGGGAACCTTCGCCCCAGGTTGGATGTGGGCGGTGATGGTCCTGACGTCTCTCGTCGCTCTCCTCGGGGGCGCCTGGACCTTCTCCCGGTCATGGCGAAGGCTGGCGGTGCTGGTGTGAGATCGCCGGCTGTCGAATGTCGAGAGGTCTCTCTGGTGTATCCCCTGGTCAGAGACCGTCCCGGCACCTTCAAGGAGCAGGTGATCCGCTCCCTTCGACGAAAGATCGAAGTCGATGAACTCCACGCGATCCGGGACCTGTCCTTCCAGATCGAGTACGGGGAGGTGCTGGGCGTCATCGGAGACAACGGCGCGGGCAAGTCCACGCTTATGAAGGTGGTGGCCCGGGTGTTGCCCCCTACCCGGGGACGGATGATCGTCAGGGGCCTGGTGGCGCCGCTGATCGAGTTGGGGGCGGGCTTCAATCCTGAGTTGACCGCCACGGAGAACGTCATCCTTTACGGAGCCATCCTGGGCCGGTCGCCGCGGGAGATGGCCGAGCGTGCAGGGCCGATAATCGATTGGGCGGGACTGTCGGAGTTTGCGGACGTGGCGGTCCGGGCTTTTTCTTCGGGGATGTTGGCCCGGTTGGGCTTCTCGATCGTCACGGATATCGATCCCGATGTCCTCTTGGTTGACGAGATTCTCAGCGTGGGAGATCAGAGTTTCCGGGAGAGGTCTCGAGAGCGGGTGCGAAGCGTGATGGCGAGGGGAGCGGCCACGATCCTGGTCTCCCACGATATGGATCTGGTGCAGGACCTGTCCTCCCGCGCCATCTGGCTGGACAAAGGACGTGTACGGAGAGAGGGATCACCCGAGGAAGTGATCGAGGCTTACACAGAGGGATCGGTGTAGAGAAGGGCAAGCCCGGCGGCCGAGCGCCGGCTTGCATCACAGGTGACCTCTCGGACCGCCGGGGACTCTGTTTGCTCCGGGGTCCCGCCAGGTGGCGGAGAGCCCCTGCACAGGCGTGCCTATCTGCAAGAGATCCATGTTGAAGGGTGTCCCGGAAGACACGATCGCGGTCGGCGGCATTTGTTTAGAGCAGGTGGGCGAACCCGGCCGGGGCGTCCTCGGGGACTGCCAGCAAGGGAGCGCGACAACGGCCGGCTCGCAGTCCCACCATCTCCGAAGCCGCCTTGACTCCTGGAATCCCATAGCGCGCCACCCCGTCATTGGCGGCCGTCAGGCGATGCTGCTTCTTCATGTCCCCCGGAGGTGTCTCCAGTGCGGCGGCTACTACTTCCAGACCCAGGCGCGGCACGTAATTGGCGGCCGCCAATATAACGCCATGCGCCCCGGCGGCGAGCGTCAGGGTGACCGAGTGGGCTGACCCGTTGTAGAGCGCGAAGTTGTCAGGAAGCCCCGCCAGCGTCCGTTGGATCCGGATGGCGTCTCCACTGGAGTCCTTCATGCCGACCACGTTGGGGTGTTGGGCCAGTTCCCACACCGCGTCCATGGGAATCGAGTATGCGGTTACCAGCGGCACCGAATAGATGAAAACAGGCAGGGGTGACTCGTCAGCCACTTCCGCGAAGAAGGCAGTCACAAAATTGGTGCGATTGCGGGATAGCGTGGTGGGGGTCAAGACCAGGGCGGCGTCGGCTCCGCCTTGGGCCGCTTCGGTGATCTGGCGTCTGGCCTCGCGATTGGTCTCGGCGTTTATCCCGCACAGCAGGAAGGTGTCATCCCCGGCGCTGTCCCGGGAGGCGGCCGTCAGCCGGCGTCGCTCTCCGGGCTCGAGGAGGGGCCCTTCGCCGGTGGATCCGGCCAGAACAAAGCCCTGGTATCCCAGTCCGCCCAGGAAGGACAGGTTGTGCCGGTGAGCGTCAAGATCGAGTTCCTGCTGGTCGTTAAAGGGAGTGATAATGGCCGGCATGGCCCGCGGGAGTGAATTCATTTGGGTTGGATGATAGCCTTTTCCGTCGCCGGTAGCCTTGGGGCCGGTACCGATACAAGGAGCAAGAGATTGAAGTTTGCCTGGTTGTGTAGCCACGAGTCCTATCAGCCGGAGGTCTTGGTTGACCAGGCGGTGCGGGCGGAGGAAGCCGGATTTGACATGATCCTGGGATCCGACCACTTCCATCCCTGGGTCGATGACAATTGCGCGTCGGGTTTCGTCTGGTCCTGGCTGGGCGCGGTGGCGGCTCGAACCGACGCCGAACTAGCCACCTCCGTGACCTGTCCCCTTTACCACTACCACCCCGCGCTGGTGGCCCAGGCGGCGGCGACAGTGGATCGATTGTCCGGAGGGAAGTTCGTGTTGGGTGTGGGTACCGGTGAGAACATCAACGAGGGACCCTTGGGATTCCGCTTCGGTGACTACCGGGAACGCATCAGGAGAATGCGGGAGGCCCTGGAGATCATGCACCGTCTGCTGGCAGGGGAGAAGCTTGACTTCTCAGGTGACTGGTACACAACCGACAGCGCCAGGCTGTACAGCCCCCCGCCTCGCAAGACACCCATCTGGATGGCTGCCGGAGGTCCGCAGTCGGCTACGTTTGCCGGTAGGCGGTCCGATGGGCTGATCACCAGTGTGAAGGCTCCGGCAGACACTATCGAGAGGGTGATCGGACCTTTCCGCGCCTCCGCCGAAAAGTGGGGACGTCCGGGAACCCTGATGACCACCCGCTGGTGCGTTCTTGCCGGGGACGAGTCCGATGCATGGGAGGCTCTGGGCAGCATGCGAGGCCTGCGCGCGCCCGGACGGCTGGAGGCCGTCGACCCCATGGTGCTGCGGGAGCGCGCCGACTCCATGGACCGAGCGGACATTCTCGGCAAGTACACGCTTGCCGCCACCGTGGAGGATCTCATCGAGGTCTACCGGCCGCTCGTCACAGAGATTGGCGCAGACTACGTCGCCATCCAGATTGCCTCAACCAATCCCGACCGCACCCTGGAGATAGTCGAAAAAGAGGTCCTGCCCGAGCTAAGGGCCCTCGTCACCCTGTAGCCGACTGACGAGGTGGGGTCGATCCAGCTACTGAGGTTGGGAGAGATGGCCATGGGAGGACTGCGAGCAGAGAGGCGAAAAGCGGACAAGGCGCAGATCCGATAGCCATCACGCGCTTCCGTGGTTCTTGAGCTTGGCCTTCACGTAGTCGCGGTTCATCATGGCGATGAAGTCGATAGAGATTTGCTTGGGACAGGCGGCTTCGCATTCCCCGTGGTTGGTGCAGGAACCGAAGAACTGCTCCATGGTGTCCACCATGCGCTCGGTCCGGATGTACCGCTCCGAACTCCCCTGGGGGAGGAGATTGAGGTGGGAGACTTTGGCGGCGGTGAACAATTGGGCCGCGGAGTTGGGGCAGGCCGCTACACAGGCGCCGCACCCGATACAGGCCGCGGCGTCAAACGCTGTCTCGGCGATGTCTTTGGGGACGGGGGTCAGGTTGGCTTCCGGGGCGGAACCGGTGGCGACCGTGATGAAGCCTCCCGCTTCGATGATCCGGTCAAAGGCTGATCTGTCGACCACCAGGTCGCGAATGACTTCGAAAGCGGCTGCCCGCCACGGTTCGACGGTGATGGTGTCGCCGTCCTGAAAGCTCCTCATATGGAGTTGGCAGGTGGCCGTGGCCGCCTGGGGGCCGTGAGCCCGACCGTTGATCATCACCCCGCAGGTGCCGCAAATCCCCTCCCTGCAGTCCGAATCGAAGGCAATGGGCTCGAGGCCCTCCAGAGTGAGTCGTTCGTTCAACACATCCAGCATCTCCAGGAACGACATCTCCGAGGACACGTCGGGAACCTGGTAGGTCTCGAACTTGCCTTCGTCCGACGGCCCTGCCTGGCGCCAAGCTCTCAGGGTGATGTTCACTTGTAGCTCCTGGTGGTTAACTGGACGTTTTCGAACGCCAGGGGCTCTTCCTGCAACGAAGGCCGGGTCGGATCGCCTGTCCAGAACCACGCCGACACCGTCGTGAACTGCTTGTCGTCGCGAACCGCTTCGCCCTGGGGAGTCTGGTGCTCCTCCCGGAAATGCCCGCCGCAGGACTCTTCCCTGTACCGTGCGTCCACGCACATAGCCATCGCCAGTTCGAAAAAGTCCTCCAACCGGGCGGCTTTCTCAAGCGTCTGATTGAGGCTTTCCCCGTCACCAGGAACCCGTGCTTCACGCCGGAACTCTTCATAGAGATCGGGCAGATAGGCTAACGCCCGGTCCAGGCCCTCCTCGCTTCGGGACATGCCGCATTCGTCCCACACCACCCTGCCCAGTTCACGGTGAAAGTCGTCCACCGTGCGGCTGCCCTTCATCGACAGCAATCCGGAGATCCGATCCCGGAGCTCGGCTTCGGTGCGGGTGAAGGCCTCGTCCGAAGTAGGAACAGGAGCTTCATTCAGGAATTCCGCCACATAGTCGCCAATTGTGTAGGGGAGCACGAAGTAGCCGTCGGCCAGTCCCTGCATGAGGGCGGAGGCTCCCAACCGGTTGGCGCCGTGGTCGGAGAAGTTGCCTTCGCCCAGGGCGTACAGGCCGGGGATGGTGGTCATCAGGTTGTAGTCCACCCACAACCCACCCATGGTGTAGTGGGGAGCGGGATAGATCCGCATCGGGTCATGGTAGGGGTTCTCATCGGTGATCCGGTTGTACATCTCCATCAGGTTGTCGTAGCGAGCGGCGATAGCCTCACGGCCGAGCCGTGCGATCGCATCCTGGAAGTCCAGGTAAACGCCGTTCTTCCTCGTTCCCACCCCGTGGCCTGCGTCTACCATGCGCTTGGCGGCCCGGGAAGCGACGTCTCTGGGTACCAGGTTCCCGAATGCCGGGTAGATTCTCTCCAGGTAGTAGTCGCGATCACTCTCCGGGATGTGGCGGGGCGGCCGATCGTCATCCGGGGAGGCGGGCACCCACACCCGTCCGTCATTGCGAAGGGACTCCGACATCAAGGTCAACTTGGACTGGAAGTCCTCAGCAGCCGGTATGCAGGTGGGATGGATCTGGGTGTAGCATGGATTGGCGAAGGCTGCTCCCCGGCGGTGGGCTCGCCAAATTGCTGTGACGTTGCATGTCATCGCATTAGTGGAGAGGTAATAGACATTGGAGTAACCGCCGGTGCACAGTACCACCGCATGGGCCGAATGGGAGCTGATCTCTCCGGTGAGGAGATCCCTCACCACCACTCCGACTGCCCGCCCTTCCTTCAGGACCACGTCCATGAATTCGGTGCGTACCCACAATTTCACCGTGCCCAGTCCTACCTGCCGCGCCATGGCCTGGTAGGCGCCCAGTAGCAGTTGCTGGCCGGTCTGACCCCGGGAGTAGAAGGTGCGAGCCACCTGGGCGCCACCGAAGGAGCGGTTGTCCAGAAGCCCGCCGTACTCCCGGGCGAACGGAACACCCTGAGCTGTTGCCTGGTCGATGATGTTGAGGGAGAGTTGCGCCAACCGGTACACGTTTGCTTCCCGGGAGCGGAAATCTCCGCCCTTGATGGTGTCATAGAACAGCCGATCCACCGAATCTCCATCGTTTCGATAGTTCTTGGCTGCGTTGATGCCGCCCTGGGCGGCGATGGAGTGGGCCCGGCGGGGGGTGTCATGAAAAGTGAAAACATCGACCTGGTAGCCGAGTTCGGCCAATGTGGCGGCAGCCGAGGCGCCCGCCAGGCCGGTTCCGATCACGATAATCTTGAAATGCCGTTTGTTGGCGGGGTTGACCAGCTTCAGGGAGAAACGGTGATTGTCCCAGGCGTCGGCGAGGGGCCCTGATGGCACCTTTGCATCCAACCGGAGCGTGCTCATCCCACCATCCCGGTCCAGACCGCGATCGGAATGCTGACGTTGCCGATCACGATCACCGCCGCGAAGGCCTGGGCAAACCAACGGCGCCAGCGTTTATAAGCGGGGTGGGCCAATCCCAGACTCTGGAAGAGCGACCAGGCGCCGTGGTATATGTGGATGCCCAGGAGCAGGTTGGCCACGATGTACAGGACTGCCACACCTCCCCGGGAGAGGGAAGCGACCAGGTTGGCCTCCACCGCCCCGGCCGTCCATCCTGCCGGCGCCATGGGAGTCACGCCCCAAGTCAGATCGGCGAGATGCCACAACAGGAAGACCGCTACGATCACGCCGCTCCATCGCATGGTGCGGGAGGCGTAGTTGGCGACCGCCAGGTCGCGGGGCCCCTGATAGGCGGCGTTGGCCCGTCGATTCAGCAAGGTGAGGCTGGCTGCTGCATGGATGTGAAACAGGAAGGCGATCACCAGTCCGGTCCGCATCAGCCAAAGGGTGAGGGTCTTGGGGAGGAGAGGATAGAGCAGTTCCCTCAGAAAGTGGGCGTAGGAGTCCAACTGACCGTCGCCCAGGTAGACCTTGAGATTGCCGATCATGTGAGCCAGCACGAACCCCAGGAGAGCGATGCCGGTAATACCCATAACCCACTTTTTCCCGACAGCCGAGCGGTAGAACTCCACCGGCCACCTACGGCGTCGAGAGGTTGAGACGGGAGTGGGCATCACGGGGCTCGATCAGGCATCGACTGCCCAAACATTGTAAACGCTTACAGACAGGTGCGCCTCAGCCCTATTTCTTCATTTGACAATGTCTTTCTCCCTGTCTATAGTCGCATGATTGTAACTACATCGATGTAAGAACCAGGCGGCGGGCGGTCTGGGTTGGAGATAAGGACGGAAGATGCGACGGAGCTTGATAGACGCGATGGCCAACGTTCAGTTGGGCTGGAAAAACTATGCCAACTGCCTGGGCGCGGATACCGATTTGTTCTTTCCCGAGCGGGGATCCTCCACCCGCAAGGCCAAGGCGATCTGCGGGGAGTGCGAGGTGAAGATCGAATGTCTTGACTTTGCGCTGGACAACGGGGAGCGTTTTGGAATCTGGGGAGGCTTGTCGGAGCGGGAGCGTCGCAGGGTCCGGCACGAGCGGTCGAGGAGGACGGCGGTAGCCTCCTGAGATCTCTCTACAATGGAGAGGCCGAGGACTAGGGAGTAATTCTGGGACTGTTCGGTTATGCCGTGCTCCTGCTGGCGTTGGCAGGCCTCACTATCTTGTTGGTTCGCCTCGTTCGTCGCGTCCGGCGTCGTTCCTCGACCCAACCCGAGCCGGATCCTCTGGCTCCGGTCCCCAACCTCCAGGACCTGTCGGTATCCGGGGATGCTATCCGGGTTACCTTCGGAGTGCCGATGGTCGAGGATGACCCGATCCTCACCGACCTGCTGTGCTACTACGCGCTGGAGGCCGTGCGGCGCGCCCGCCAGACCCTTCCTCTGGAAGGCTTGGACAGGGTAGAGGTCTTTGTACTGCACAGGGAGCAGTTGAAGCAAGTGGGAAGCGTGGACTTCGAAGAGCCGGGCAAGCTTCCCGAGAACTTTCCCGTTCCCGAGATCGTCGGGCTTTCAGAGGCAACCCGGGACCCGCTGGACAGCGACTTCACAGCGGCCGGGGCCTCGGCTACGCCGACCCCGCCCGCGGAGGGCGAGGCACTGGCTCCACTGGCGGCGTTTCTCACCATCCCGGCCAAGGTGGAAGCTGCCCTCCGCCTCCAGGGTGTCGATCCCGGGAACATGACCGCCGGAGCGTTGGTGAGGGGCATTCTGGCCCTGCGGGGCTACACGGTTTCTCCGGGTCCGGACTCGGAGACGTTCCACGCCCGCAAGGGCGCCGCCACCGTGATCGTGAGAGAGGTTCCACACCTGGCGGATGGACATCCCGAACTCACGGAGAGGGACATGCGGCGGTTCGTGATGGATATGGCCGGCTCCCGCTTGGCCCGCGGGATGCTGGTGACAGAGAAATACGGGCCCTTCTCGGTCTATGAGTGGGAACGCCGAGACCCCCGGATCCGGTTTGTCACCAGGGAGCGGCTCCAGAAAGCCATCGATGCGCTAGCCTTGGGTTAACTGCTCCGCACCCGGGCGGTGCAAGAGACCACAAAGGAGAAGACGTTGTTCGGGCTGAAACCCTTGGAACTTGGGATAATTGTTCTGATACTGCTGCTCCTGTTCGGTGCCTCCAAACTTCCCAAGCTGGCGCGATCGTTGGGATCGTCTGCCCGCGAGTTCCGCAAGGGGGTTGAAGAGGGCAAAGCCGAAGAAGCCGCCGCCATGGACGCCGACGCGGAGGTTGCCGAGGACACCTAGTGGTCCGTCTGGTTTTTGGT
>JAAXHN010000043.1 GCA_012270885.1 Acidimicrobiia bacterium
ATCGAGCCCGAGCCCCAGCCCCCAATCAGTCGAAGTCAGAAGTCGATCACCGTGATCTCGTCGACCGGCCAGCGGGTAAGGACTTCGGCCCCGTTCTCCCGCACCACGATCATCTCTTCCACTCGCATGCCGTAGCGCCCGTCCGGTTCCTGGGTCTCGACCGCCATGGTCATCCCTTCCAGTATCTCGACAGGATGGTCCACCGAGATCCCTCTCCAGATCAGCGGCCTCTCGTATAGCTGCAGTCCCAGTCCGTGTGCCCACTGGTTGGTGGTCATCTGCCAGTAGTGGTCGGCGCCGTACCAATCCATGTGCTCGCCGTCGCGGTCCGGAAACCGCATGGCCACCTCTCCAGTGGTCACCCCCGGCCGGATCGCCTCGATCACGTCGTACAACCAGTCACGAGCGCGCTGGTAGGCGTCGATGGAACTCTGCTTCGGCTTGCCTATCGAGAATGTTCGGTAGACGCACGACCGATAGCCCTGGAAGGTAGCGCTGTAGAAGTCGGCATACATGATGTCGCCGGGGCGGAGCATCCGATCGGTGGTGTTGGCCTGATGCTTGGGCCAGGTGTTCGGGCCGCTGGTGAGATACCCTCCCTCCACCGTTCCCCCCCTGCGCAGTACCGCTTCCACCGCCGCTCCCCAAACCTCCTGTTCGAGCATGCCCGGCTCTGCAGTTTTCTTGATCGCCATGAAGCCGGCCTCACAGATCGCCGAGAGGACCCGGAAACACTCGATCTCGTCCTTCGTCTTGGTCTGGCGAGCGGTGTGCAGGGCATCGGCGGCGCCCGCCCGGACATCCAGACCCCGTTCCCGGAGTTTGGCGGCCAAGGCCGACTGGGTGGAATCGATGCCCACCGGATCGCGATGAACGTCGTAGTCGTGGGCAGCCTCGACGATCAGGTCCGCCATGGTGTTGAGCAGGAACTCCCGGGCCGAGGGCGACCCGCTGGCGCGGGGCACGTTCCCCAGTCCGGGTGCCGCATAGCGAATATCGGGCAGCCAGGGGCAGTTGGCTCGCTCGTTGCTGGCATGATCGGCTGTGTCCCAATGCACGACGTCCCCCCCGGCGGTGAGAAAGCTGTAGTGATCGGCGCCCGAACCGCCCAGCATTGCCAGTCCGGTGACGTACCGAATGTTGGGATCGTCCAACAGGAGCACCGAGCCCAGCCCGGCCTCGGCGATGTGATGCTGAGCCCGCGCTTTGCGTTGGTCGCGCATCCGGGCCATGTTGATTCGTTCCTCCCAGTCCACGGCCATGGTCCCCAAGGTGCCTTCCATGTATGTCGGCTCGTAAAGGCTCATCGTGTCCCTTTCGTTGTTTGTTGCAGGTGTCATTTCTCTCCCAAGGATTGGAGTCGGTTGACAATAACCTGGAGAAATCTTGCTCCCTCCATGCCGTCGAAAACCCGGTGGTCCCCAGTCAGCGTCAGCCGCACCGTGGGCGCCGCCACCAGAGCGCCATCCACGACCATGGGCCTGGGCTTCACCGCGCCTACCGCCAGGATGCCTGCCTCCGGAGGGTTTACCAGAGCGATGAATTCGTCCACGCCGGCCCCACCGAGATTCGAGACGGTGAAGGTTCCGCCCTGCAGATCTTCGGGATGCAAGCGACCGCCGCGGGCCGCCCTCTCTAATCGGCGCCGCTGAATGGATATTTGCCCCGGCGAGAGGGAGGCGGCGTCCTGGATCACCGGCACGATCAAACCGTCTTCAATCGCCACCGCAAACCCGAGATTGACCTTCGGATGGGATCGGACCGTGGGCGGATTGCCTTCAATCCAACTGGAGTTGACCGACGGCCTTTCCGCTAAAGCCCCGGCCGTGGCCCAAAGCAACAGGTCCGTATAGGTCACCTTCGGCCCCTCTCCCGGATCCTCGGGCCTCTCAAGGATGACTTCTCTTACCAACTGGAATTGGGGAACCGCCGCCGACTTCGACATTCGGGCAGCAATCCGAAGCCGCATTCGAGACAGTTCATCGGGGTCCCCCGAGGAGGCTTGTACAGTCTGGTGGGCCCTCACCACGTCATTTTCGGTGATCCGCCCCCTCGGACCCGTACCCTCCACTCCGGCCAGATCGACTCCCAGTTCCCTTGCCCGGCGGCGGGCCAGGGGCGAAACCGGCTTCCGTCCTCCCGGCCTCGGCCGGGTCCTTAGGATGGCGGCCTCCGGGGTGGAGGTCTTCTTGGGCTGCGGCGCCTTCTCACCCGAAGCGGGGGCCGACTCCGGTGAAGGAGGCTTGGCCGTGGGATCATCCGCGATCCATGCGATCGGCTCTCCCGTAGCCAGGGTCGACCCCGCATCGGCCAGGACCGCCACCAGGTATCCGCCTGCGGGCGACTCGAAGGCCACCTCTGCCTTGTCGGTCTCGATCACCGCCAGGATTTCCCCCTCCTGGACCTGGTCACCCAGCGACTTGGCCCACTCCACGAGAGTTCCCTCTTCCATGTCCTGTCCCAATCGGGGCATCTTCACCAGTCGCATGTCCTGCCTTCTTTCCCTACCACACCGTCGCGGTCAATGTAGTGTCCAACCGCCGTCGGAGGTGACTATCGCTCCCGTGACGAAGCTGGGGTCATCGGAGGCCAGGAAGGCTATTACTGCGGCTATCTCCTCAGGCTCACCGTGGCGGCCCATGGGCGTGCCGGACAGCATCTCCGACCAACTCTCCGGATCCTCCCGCAGGTCGGCGTTCATGCCGGTGGCGATTACTCCCGGAGAGACCGCGTTGACGCGGATCCCGTAAGGCGCGGTCTCGAATCCCACCGAGCGGGTGAGCATGGTGATCGCTCCCTTGGAGGCAGTGTAAGCGACATGCCCGCGTCCGGGAAGCACCGCCTCGATGGAAGCCACGTTCACTATTGCGCCCTGGATTCCGGCCTCGATCATAGATGCGACCACATCTCTGGACAGAATGAACGGCGCCTTCAGGTTTACGTCGAAGGTCAGGTCCCAGGCCTCCCTCGAATGAGACAGGATGGGTTCGCGGATCAGGATGGCCGCTGCGTTGACCAGGATGTGGATCCGGTTGTCCCAGTGTGCCAAGGCAGCGGCCACCACCTCCTGGCACGACGAGCCAAGGCTCAGATCGGCGGTGAATCCGACATGTCCTTCGCCCAACGTGCTGACCACTCTCGCCAAGCCCTCCTCATCCCGATCCACACAGAAGAGATTGGCGCCGTCGGTGGCCAGCCTGATGGCGGTGGCTTTCCCGATCCCCGAGGCGACCCCGGTGACGATGGCGTTCTTCCCCGAAAGCTTCCCCCTCATTGCAGCATGTACCCCCCATCGGCATACAGCGCCGTGCCGGTCACGAACGCCGCGTCATCGCTCAACAGGAAGAAGACACAGGCGCCGATGTCCTCCGGTCTCCCGAGACGGCCGATCGGCATCAGTTTCGGCGCCTCCTGCCGGTAGACATCGGGTGTCATCTCGGTGTCGACCGAACCGGGACTGACCGCATTCACCCGAATCCCCAGCGGCCCCCACTCCAGAGCCAGGACCTTGGTCATGGAGAGGAGTCCTCCCTTGGAGCAGGCGTAGGGGACCTGCTCGGGATAGGCGATGGTGTCCTCCGCCGAACTGATGTTGACGATCGCCCCTGCCTGACCGTTCTCGACCCAGTAGTTCGCCGCGGCTTGGCACAGGAAGAAGGGAGCGGTGAGATTGGTGGCGATCGTCTCATCGAGGGTGGCCTCGGACTGTGTCCAGAAGGGAGCAAAGACATTGACGGCCGCGTTGTTGACCAGCCCATCCAGGCGACCGAATCGATCGATGGCCGTCTCAACCAGCACGGGTGGAGTGTCCGGATCCTTGAGGTCCGCCACCACAATTGCCGCCGAGCCTCCGGCCTGCTCCACCAGTTGTCCGATCACCTCCAGATCCTTCCGCGTGCGGGAAGTGATGACCAGGTCGTATCCTCGCTCGGCCAGGGTGGTTGCGATCCCCTTGCCGATCCCCCTACCCGCCCCGGTGAGGATGGCGGCCTTCCTTCCTGACCGGTCGGCGCCGGTCATGACGCCATCTCCAGCACCGTCTCCAAACCCGAGGCGGACCGGTCGACGTCCGACTCGGTGTGGCCGTAGGCCACCACCCCGGGGTGGACGGGCGGCCACAGGATCCCGTGTGCGCACAGGCCGAGCAGCACCGCACTCAGCAGGGCGAGGTCCCCGGCCAGGATCTCCCTCCGGTTGCGGGGAGGGGCTTCGGTGAAATGCAGTTGGAAGATGGAGCCCAACCCGGTCATGTGACCCAGTCCGTGGGAGTCGAGCACCTCTTGGAGGGTGGAGCGCAACCTGCCGCCCAGCCAGTCGATGTGTTCGAGCACCGGCTCCCTTTCAAGGACGTCAAGGACGGCCATTCCCGCCGCCAGGGAGACGGGGTTTCCGGTGAAGGTCCCGGAGTGGAAGATGTGGCTGCCCCGCGCATGGGCCGAAGCGCCCAGAACGGCTTCCATGATGTCGGCTCGTCCACCCACCGCCGATAACGGCAGACCCCCTCCGATGGCTTTCCCGATGCAGGACAGATCCGGCGTCACCCCCAGATATCCGGGAGCGCCGGCGGTCCCCAGACGCAGGCCGGTCACCACCTCGTCGAAGATCAACACGATCCCATGTTGGGCGGTGATGTCCCGGACCGCCCGGGCGAAGTGACGATCGGCGGCCACCGCCCCACCGCTGGAGAAAGCCACCGGCTCCATCACCACCGCGGCCAGGTCGGAGGCGTTCTCGGAGATGAGAGCCACCGCACCTTCGACATCGTTGTAGGGGAGCAACACGGTCTCGTCCCGGATGCGGTCGGGAATCCCGGCCGAGTCGGGGACCGGCCGGGGGCGGTGGGGAGGTCCCGCCACCTCCCGTGAGACCGAGGACAGGAGAAAGTAGTCGTCTGAACCGTGATAGTTGCCCTCGAACTTGGCATAGCGCACCCGGCCGGTTGCCGCCCGGGCGGCGCGCAGGGCGGTGCGAACCGCCTCGGAACCCGTGTTGGCAAACCGGAGACGTTCCAGATACGGCATCAGCCCTCGAAGTCGCTCGGCAAACTTCCGTTCCAGGGGAGCCGGCGCCAGGACAGTAGCCATCCGGCCGATCTGATCCCGCACCGCCGCCACCACGGAAGGATGGGAGTGGCCCAACAAGGATGACCCGGCGCCCATCAGAAGATCGACATAGTCGTTTCCGTCCACATCCGTAACATGCCCCCCTGACCCGGCAGCCAGCACCACCGGGTACGGATCGTAGAACTTGGCGGCTCCCGAGACCCCCATGGGCAGGATCCCCTTGCTCTCCTCCCACACCGCCCGGGAACCCGGAGTGCGATCCCGGTAGAGGGCTTCGACCTTCCGAGCCAGGGGTCCGGCGTCTTTCACCTTCGGTCCTCCCTCAGAGTCTCCCGGCGGGCATCAGTTCCCTCCTGGTCCGGAGCGCCCTCGGAGTCCAGCACCACCCCGTAATCCTCGAAAGCGCTCCGGCGGGAAACGTATTCGTACTCGACATCGCGGGCCACCGCCGCCGGATCCCGATCCAACGGATCGCCATATCCACCACCCCCCGCCGTCTCCTGGTTGACCACCTGGTCGCGCTCCAGGGGGACCATCGACTTCTTGGCGCCGAACTCGGGAGCGGCCAGCCGTTCGGCGGGCGTGCCCGCATCGATCCTGTAACGGGCCGGCGCGCCATGGTGGCCGCCGAACAGACCGTAGGGTGGGACTCTTACCCGGTTGCCCAGCACCGACAACTCCCCGGTGGGGGCAAGCAGCCGGTAGTCGCGTCGCACCGACAGCCCGCCCCTCCATTGACCGGGACCTCCCGAGTCCTGACGGAGCTCGTACCGGTCGATGCGAAGCGGGTACCTCATCTCGATCGCCTCCACCGGAAGATTCCAGGTGTTGCCGACTATCGAATAGATGGCGCTCTGGCCGTCCCGGCCTTCGGCCCCGCCCCATCCCCCTTCGGGATACTCATAGAGGACGAACCGCTCCCCGTCCTCGCCGAAGCCGCTCAGGAACAGATTGTTGGACGATCCCTGGTCGGCGGCCATCAATCGGACCGGATTGGGGATGTCCCGAGGGATCTCCGCCAGCGCCCGGTAAACCGCGTTGTGGATCACCGAGACGATCTCGTTGCCACCCGTGCAGGCAGCCGGGAAGATGGGATTGACGATCGTGCCCTCCGGGGCGATGATCTCCACCGGCCGGTAGCACCCCCCATTGGGCGGGATGGTGGGATCGGTGGCAGCCTGGATGGTCATGTATACACCCGAGGCGGTGTAGCCCAGGACACTGTTCAGGGGGCCCTCCACCTGCGCGTCGGTGCCGCTGAAGTCCACCACCACCCCGTCACCCCGAACCTTTACCGTCACCCTGACCGTGCGGGGGACGTCGGTAATCCCGTCGTTGTCCATGGAGTCCTCGGCGTAGTAGTCGCCGTCGGGCCACCCGGCGATCGCCGCGCGGATCCGGCGTTCGGAGTTGTCCATCTCGATCGCCATGCACTGCTCCACGGTCTCCAATCCGTACCGCTCCACCAACTCGATCAGCCGGCGGCGGGCGGTGAGGTTGGCCGATACCTGGCTCAGGAGATCCGACCGCATGTTCTCGGGGAGCCGCACGTTGGCCAGGATCATCTGCATGATCTCCTCGTCGATCTCCCCCTCCTTGATCAGCCTCACCGGCGGGATCCGTAGGCCCTCCTGGTAGTTCTCCCGAGCCTGGGCGTAGAAACTCCCTGGCACCGTTCCCCCCACATCCAGGTGGTGAGCCCGATTGGCTCCCCATCCGATCAGTCTCCCCTCAAAGAAAATGGGAGTCACCATCGTCACATCCGGGAGATGAGACCCGCCCCGGAAGGGATCGTTGAGAATGATGGAGTCTCCCGGCCGGAACCGGTCGGCGCCCACCTCGTCGATGGAGTAGTTCACCGAATAGGGGAGGGAACCCAGATGGATGGGCAGGAACTCCCCGTGACTCACCAACTCGGTCTGAGCGTTGAACATCCCACATGAGTAGTCGTTCCCCTCGTTGAAGATGGTGGAACTTGACGTCTGGCGCATGGTGATGCCCATCTCCCTGGCGCCGGCGGCCAGCCCGCTGGTCACCACCTCGACGGTGACCTGATCAACCTGGGGGCCGCTCATGGCAGGTCCACCACTATGGCGCCGGTGGCATGCACCCGGACCTCGCCGAACGGCAGATAGGTGGTGGAGTCCAACTGCTGGATCACCGAAGGCGTCATCAAGGTCTGTCCCGGCTCCAGATCTTCGCGGTGATAGATCGGCACGCTCGATGCCTCACCCTGCACGGAGACCACCCGGCGAAACGATCTCGGCTCCGCTTCGCCCAACGCTCCCGACCCCCCTCCCAGGAGCGGCTTGGGGGTGGCGCCGAGACCGGTGAGCCTCACATTCACCAGATCGACCCGGTCGTCGCCGAGCGCATGCCCGTATCGGGTGCGGTGAGCGACATGAAAATCGGCGATAGCCCGGCTCAGAGTGGAAGCGTCGGGGCGGAGCGAGGTGAGGGGCACGTTCAGCTCGTAGGCCTGGCCGGCGTAGCGCATGTCGAGGCTGGCCCGGAGGGTCCGATTCTCCGGCGGGATACTGTCCTCATCCAGTTCCCGGCGCGCATCCTCCGCCAAGACCGAAAGAATCTCCACCAGATCCGAGGGATCCAGCCGAGCGACACGGGCCCGGAGGGTGGCCACCAGGTCATGGCGAACATCCGAAGCGAGGATCCCGAGCGCCGAGTTGCACCCGGGGATAGGAGGAACCACCACCCGGCGCAGGGCCAGCTCCTCGGCGATGTGCACCCCGTGGGTGGGCCCCGCCCCGCCGAAGGGCACCAGAGCGAAGTCCCGGGGGTCTCGGCCCCGCTCGATGGAGACGGTGCGCAGGGCATGCATCATGTTGGCGTTGACCAGTCGAACGATCCCCACCGCCGCGTCGACGACCGAGAGCCCCAGGGGTTTTCCCACATGCTCTTCGATGGCCCGGGCGGCCAGGTCGATGTCGGGGTATATCTCACCGCCCATCTGAAAGTCCGGATCGTAGACGCCCAGCACCAGGTTGGCGTCGGTGACAGTGGGCAACTCCCCTCCCCGGCCGTAGCAGGCCGGTCCGGGGTCCGAGCCCGCCGAATCCGGCCCCACCGACACCCTGCCGAAGTCATCGACCTTGGCGATACTCCCCCCACCGGCGCCCACGGTGTGGATGTCGAGAGTCGGGTATGACACCGAATAGCCACCGATCTCGAAGTCGAGTCGGGTGTCCGGCTCGCCGCCCGTAATACCGGCCACATCACAACTCGTTCCTCCCATGTCGAGGGTAAGGAGATGGGTCTCCCCCAGCAGCCGTCCCAGATAGGCAGAGGCCATCACTCCCCCGGCCGGCCCCGAAAGCAGGGTCAGGATGGGAAAGGAGGCGGCCCGGTCGGGGCGCACCAAACCGCCGTTGGACTGCATCATCTGCAACCACACATACAGTTTGCTCTCCGCCAACTCGGCTCGCAGTCGGCTGAAATAGCTCCTCACCAGAGGAGTCAGGTAGGCGTTCATCACGGTGGTGCTGGTCCGTTCATATTCCCGGTGGAGAGGAAGGGCCTCCGAGGAGATTGTTATGTCGTCTGAGAGTCCGGGGAGCTCTTCGGACAGGATTTCCCGAGTGCGAAGCTCATGGGCCGGGTTCATGAAAGAAAAGAGGTAGGAAACCGCGATCGACTCCACCCCCGCGTGACGAATCTTCCGGGCCACGGCCCGGACCGCCTGCTCATCGAGGGCTGTCACCTCGCTTCCGTCAGCGGCCGTCCTCTCGGGGATCTCGAACCGGAGGGGGCGGGGCACGATCGGGGCGGGGATCTCTTCGTAGATGTCAAACAGCGTGGATCGGTGAGTGCGACGGATTTCCAGCACGTCGCGGAACCCTTGGGTGGTCAGAAGAGCGGTCTCGGCGCCGGACCTGGTCAGAACCGCGTTGGTGGCCAACGTCGTGCCGTAGCCAACGGTCTCCAACTGGTCGCGGTTGGCGGCCTTGGCGAGGGCCGCCAGAAAACCGGGCGTGGGATCGGGGTAGGTGGTAAGAGCCTTGGCCTGGACCAGGCGGCCGGTGGACTCGTCGATGGTGACCACGTCGGTAAAGGTCCCCCCTATGTCGACCGCCGCCCTGGTCATTCCGAGTACTCCGCAAGGTCGAGACTCTCCCGGATCCGCCTGGCGATCAGGCGCTCGTCCGAGATCATGGCCGCTTCCAGTTCCCGGGCGAAGGGAATCGGAGTTGCCTTGCTACCGGCGCGAAGGGGCGGCGCATCCAGCTCGTCGAACCCCTCGGCCACCACCCTGGCGACCAACTCCCCAGCCCAGCCACCCCTCTCCACGGCTTCGTGGGCCACGACCAATCGATGGGTGCGGGAGAGAGACTCCAGGACGATCTCGACATCCATGGGCACCAGGGTCCTCAGGTCGATCACCTCGACCGAGACGCCCTCTTCCTCCATCTCGAGAGCAGCCGCCAGGGCCTGATGGACGGATTTGCCCACCGCGGCCACGGTGACGTCTTCCCCCCGGCGCCTGACCACTCCCTGTCCGAGCGGGATGGGTGCCACCGGGTCGGGTACCGGTCCCGTGGTCCTGTAAAGAGCCCGATGCTCGACGAACAGCACCGGGTGCTCCAGTTCCACTGAGGTCTTGAAGAGGCCCTTGACGTCCTGGGGTGTGGAGGGCACCGCCACCGCCAGCCCGGGGACGTGCAGGAACCAACTCTCCAGGGTCTGGGAGTGCTGCGAGCCGTGGTGGGTGCCAGATCCCCCCTGGGTCCTGATGACCATCGGCGCCCGCAACTGGTCACCGGACATGTAGCGCATCTTGGCGGCGTGATTCACGATGGCGTCCATGCCGCAGGCAACGAAGTCCATGAACATGACCTCGACGATGGGCCGCATCCCCGTCACCGCCGCTCCCACCCCCGCGCCGAGCATCGACTGCTCGGCAATCGGCATGTCGCGAACCCGGTGACCACCGAATCGGCGAACGAAGTCCTGGGTGGCTCGGAACACCCCTCCGTAGGAACCGATCTCCTGTCCCATGATGAACACCCGGTCGTCTGACGCCAGGGCCTCGGCCTGAGCCTCCCGTACCGCCTCGATGAAGGTGATCTCCCGCATCAGAAGCTCCCCTCCAGCGCGGTTCGGGGATCAGCAAACGGAGACTCGGCGGCGAATCTCGCGGCATCATCGATCTCTTTGTCAACAGCGGCCTCGATACCGGCGAGGGCGGCCAGTTCCAACCGGCCGGATACGGCCTGGCGGAACCGGTGGAGAGGATCGTTCCGGCGGGCCTCCTCCACCTCCCGGCGATCCCGGTAGAGGTGCTCGGCGTCACCCAGATTATGACCCCGCCATCGGTAGCACTTGGCCTCGATCAGGGTGGGACCATCCCCGGCCCGCGCCCGCTCCACCGCGGTCTCGGCCGCCGCATACACCGAGAAAACATCGATCCCGTCCACCACCACACCCGGTATTCCGTATCCTTCCGCCCGCGACGCGATATCGGGGTTCAACTGCATCTCATCCGCCCGGAAAGAGTGAGCGTATCCGTTGTTCTCCACCACGAAAACCGCCGGCAGGCGCCAGATAGCCGCCAGGTTGAGCGTCTCGTGAAAGACCCCCTGCCCAACCGCCCCGTCCCCCAGGAAGGCCACCGCGACGAGGGGGTCCCCCCTCAGATCGAAACTCAGGGCCGCTCCCGTGGCCAGCAGGCCGCTTCCCCCGATGATGGGACTCTGACCGATGAACCCGTGCTCGGTGCTGACGATGTGCATCGATCCGCCCTTTCCCCCGCAGTACCCCGTGGCCCTACCCCACAGTTCGGCGCAGATCGGTCCGAGTTCGGCACCCTTGGCTATCGCATGCCCGTGGCCGCGGTGAGTCGAGGTGACCACGTCACTGGTCCTGAGAGCGGCGCACACCCCCGCCGGGATCGCCTCCTGCCCCATCGAGGAGTGGAAAGGTCCGTACAGGTCTCCGGCCAGGTGGGCGCGTTCCATCGTTACCTCGAACCGCCGGATGGTGTACATGGTCTTGAAGATCTCGAGAAGCCGGGCGTCGCTCAAGCCGTGAAACTTGGTGCCCCTAGCAGGGGTGCTGCCACCCCGGTCGGCTACGGGAGGGGAAGTAACCGAGGAGATGAGGCCGGCGCCCTCGGTCATGTTCCCGCCCCTGTACCCAACCCCCCGTCATGATCCCCACCCGTGCGCACGACACCCCGGTCGACCAGTTCCTCGATCGCTTCGGGCGAATAGTCAATCTTTTTCATCAGCACCTCGGCGGTGTGCTCCCCCAGCATGGGGGCGGATTGGTTCGGATGGCGCCAGCGGCTGAGCTTCACTGGGCTGGTCAGATAGGAAAGATCACCCAGGACGGGGTGCCGGTACTGCCGGACCATGTCCCTCGCCAGGACCTGTGGGTCCGTGAATACCTCGGCGATGTCATTGACCGGAGCCACCGGGAGATCGTATTCCTCCGTCATCCCCATCCATTCGGCCTTGGTCCGGCGAGCAAACTCGCCCGTCAGGATCTCCTCGACGAATGAACGGTTTTCCAAGCGGGCGGCGTTGTCCCTGGTGCGGGGATCGTCCTTGAGGTCGGGACGCCCTATGGCGTCACACAGGTTTCTCCAGAACTTGTCACCGCGGGCGGCCACCACCACGAAGCCATCCTTCGCCGCCAGGGCCTGCCAGGGCACGATGTGTGCATGGGCGGTCCCCCGCCGCTCGATCACCGCCCCGGTGTTCAGGTGGTCGAAGGCGTCATAGGACAGCATCGAGACCAACGCATCGAGCATCGAGATGTCGGCGTGCTGGCCTTCTCCATGAAGCTCTCGGCCCACCAGGGCGCCCAGCACCGCCAGAGCGGTGAAGATCCCGCCGCAAATGTCGGCGATGGGAATCCCCACCCGCGCCGGGGGACCGTCGCCCGGGCCGGTCATGTCCAGCAGGCCACTGTAAGCCTGCACCACCAGATCGAAGGCCGGACGATCGCGGGCCGGCCCGGTGGCGCCGAAGCCGGTGATCGAGACGGTGATGATCCGGGGGTTGTGTCGGGAAAGACTCTCGGGATCGATCCGCAGCCGCTCCATGACCCCGGGACGGAAGTTGTCGATCACCACGTCCGAGCTGGTCACAAGGTCATAGAAGATCTCTCGCCCCGCCTCGCTTTTGAGGTCAAGCACCATACTCTTCTTCCCTCTGTTCATCTGCAGGTGAATGGCGCTCTCGGATCCCACCGGGGTGATTCTCGGGTTCCGGGCCGCATCGCCCCAGGGAGGCTCGATCTTGATCACCTCGGCACCCAGGTCGGCGAGAATCATCCCCCCGTAGGTGCCGGCGATCACCTGACCCAACTCCAGGACCGTCACCCCCGAGAGCATGCCCTTCATTCCGGCCCCAGCCTTCCCGGTCGCAACTCCGTACGGATCAAGCGGTCAGTCCTCCTTGATGGTCTCCATCACCCTCTGGCAGACTTCCAGCACCTGATCGATCTCGGCCTGGCTCTGGGCCGCGTTGGTGAAGCCCAGGTGATAGGGGGTGATGTATATCCCGTGAGCCACCAGACCCAGATAGAAGGTCCCTGCCATCTCCCGGTCGCTGGCCAGCACATCGCGGATGGTGCGCACCGGTTCGTCAGCGAAGTACACCCCGAAGATGGGGCCCTGTCCGGTGGCCTGGACCGGCAGTCCCAGGTTGGCGCCGATCTTTTCTATACCCTTTCGCACCTGCTCGCCGGTCTCCTCGAGGTTCTCGTAAACGCCGGGTTTCTCCAACTCCGAAAGCATCGCAATCCCGGCCGCCAACGACGCCAGGTTGGTCTGGAAGGTCCCCGACTGGAAGATGGTGACCCGCCTGTCGTCGGCATCCCGGGGGGGAGTGACGACGTGGTCCATGACGTCGCGCCGGCCTCCGAAGGCGCCCATCGGAAGTCCTCCTCCGATGGTCTTGGCCAGCGCCACCAGGTCCGGGGTGACTCCCGTGACCGCCGTGCTCCCGCCCAGGGCAACCCTGAACCCCGTGATCACCTCGTCGAAGATCAGGAGGATACCGTGGTGAGCGGTGACCTCCCGCAACGCCTCCAGGAACCTCTCGTCGGCCACGATCCCCGCCATCCAGGTCCCCCCCACCGCTTCCACCACCACCCCGGCCAACTCCGAAGCGTGTTCCTCGATCAGGGCCACCGTGGCGTCAGTGTTGTTGTACGGCAGGACCACGGTGTCGTCCAGGACGCTCTGGGGTATCCCGGCTCCCTCGGGAAGGGAGACCGGACGCTCCTCAGGCCCGGCGAAGGAGGTTCCGCTCACCAGCAGGTTGTCGTAGCCGCCGTGGAAATTGCCTTCGAATTTGCCGATCTTCTGTCTGCCAGTGAAAGCGCGGGCCACCCGCATCGACATGTGCACCGCCTCCGAACCGGTGTGCACGAAGCGAATCATCTCCATGTGCGGCATGTGCTTTCGGATCTTCTCTGCCAGGACCAGGTTGTTGGGAGAGGGCGCGATGGTGCTGGTGCCGGAGGAGAGTTGCTTCGCCACCGCATCCATCACTGCGGGCGGCGAGTGTCCCAGGATGTGGGGGCCACCCCCAATCAACGAGTCGATGTATCGGTTGCCGTCCACATCCCAGAGAAAGGGCCCGCGCGCCGCTTCCACATACAGGGGATACGGGGGGCGGAACCCGGCGTTGCCGGGGACGCCGCCCGGCAGGTGCCGTCTGGCTTCCTCGTAGAGCCGCAGGGATCCGGGTGTGCGTTGCGTGTACAGGTCTACAAACTTTGATCGGGCGTCTGTCATGGCAGTTTCTCTCCTGTGTTCGATCGGGCGGCGCGCATCTCGGCGCGCAAGTCTTGGGTTGCTTCAACGTCTATCCGGTAATCGAGAAGATCGGCGTCTTGTACCTCGATCACCACTCCGTAATCGGAGAGCGCCGATTCGATCGAGACGTACCGGTCCAGCACATCTTCCAGCACCGCTTCGGGTTCACGGTCCAGTGGATCGCCGTACCCGCCGCCTCCCGACGACACGTGATAGAAGGTGCCGTGCCGGCCCACGAACTCGTCGGCGAAGTAGATGGGAAGGTCCTCCTCCTCGTCGGTGCCCACATTCTTGGCGACCCGGATGGGGATCCCGTCCTCCCCTCCGAACAACCCGCGGGGTCCCCCAGGGCCTTCCTCGCCCCGGTCGGCAATGTAGGACAGCCGCACACCGCCGGCGTTCTCGGCTCGGAGCACCGACTCCAGCCCTGCACCTCCTCGCCACCGTCCCGCGCCCATCGAGTCGGTGACCGGCGCCAGACGGTCGAAGGTGACCGGCCACATCCTCTCGATCACCTCGCTCGACTGGTTGAGGATGCCCAGCCCGAAGATAGCGGCCCCGCAGTCCCGTCCGTCGGCGCCGTACTTTCCTCCCCAACCGCCGGTGTGCCAGTGGTAGTAGACGAAGTAGTTGTTGTGCCGCCCGGGACGGTCGTCCACCCCGCCGGCCACCACGTACTCGAGGTTGAAGTTACCGGCGAAGGAGCGTTGGGGCGCCACCTGCGCCCACACCCGCTGGACGCAGGCGGTGGTCTTCTCGTAGGCCCCCGACACCTCCCCGCAAACCGCATAGGGCCGGACCGCGTTTACCACGCTGGTCTCGGGGAATATCGCTTTAATGATGCGCAGCCACCCGGCATTCATCAGAGGCTTGGGAAAGATGTATTTGGTGCCGGCCACCAGCGCTCCGGTGGTCGAACCGCGGGTGCCATTCATGCCCGACTGCACGGGCGGCCCGGACTCTGTCATGTCATAGATGACCCGCGGGGGGTCGTGCTGGATAGTCATCTTGAGAGAGACCTTCACCGGACCATCCTCGGGCGCCTGGGGATCGTAGTCGATGAAGTCGTCGGTCTCCCAGGTACCCTCGGGGCACCGGAGGATCTCGGCGGCCAGTTCGCGCTCGGAATGGTCGAGCGTCCCTTCCATGGAGCCCACCACAGTCTCCAGCCCGTACTTCTCTATAAGGGTGTGGAGACGGCTCTCCCCCACCCGGGCCGCCTCGATGTGAGCGATCAGATCACCGGTCGAGTTGACCGGCAGGCGGATGTTAGCCATTATCAGGTTCTTCACGTCATGGCGGATCACACGCCGTGAAACGACCTTGAGCGGGGGGATTACCAGCCCTTCGGCATAGATGTCGGCGGCCAGCGCGTTCATCGAGCCGGGAGTGGGGCCACCCACATCCGACCAGTGGCCCTTGGTGGCAGTGAAGGCGATCAGTTCGCCCTCCCAGAAGATCGGGCTGATGAAGGTCATGTCGGGAAGATGGGTCCCTCCCCGGTAGGGCTCGTTGAAGGCGTACACGTCCCCTTCCTCGATGCCTCCCTCCACGTTGGCGAAGTCCTCGATCACCGACTGAGTGCTGGGTTGCAGTGCACCGACATGGACCGCCACATCCCGGGTGCCCTGGGCGACCAGTTCGCCCTGGGCGTTCATCAGTCCACCGCTGACATCCCCGCAGTAGATCACAAACGACAGGCAGGCGTCCCGCAGGGCTTCCACCATCTCGTCCACCAGGCTGACGAAGGCACTGGAGAGAATCGAGAAAGTCACGGGATCGACTCCCTGGGCCAGGTCCGGCCCGTGGCGCTCGGTGTTCATTCGGCGCCTCCTGTTCCAGTGGTGTCGAGCACCAGATTGAGGTACCGGTCCACATACAGACTCACTCCGGGTGGCGCCAGGGTCGTGGAGTCCATCTGCTCCACCACGGCCGGCCCCACCGTCCGGAACCCCACCGGCAGGGAAGGCCGGGACCACACCGGCGTGTCGACCCACCCTCCCGCCTCTCGCCAGTAGACGGGACGCGAGGCTGGAGCGCCCGGCGCGGCGCAAGCCCGCCCGACCGCCTTTGGTCGGTACTTGTCGGAGGTCCCCGTTCCGGTGACGTTGATGCCGTGGATCTCCACTTCCCGTTCCCCCAGATCGAAGGTGAACCGCTGCAGATACAGCTTCCTGAAGAGTTCCACGCTCTCTGAAAGACTCTCGGTGGTCATCCTGCCGGTGACCGGGATGGCGAACACCCTCCACTGCCCCGCATAACACATGTCGATGGTCTTCTCCACGAACTGGTTCTCCGGCGCAATCCCCTCCCGGTCCAGGGCGGCCCGCACCCGGGCGTCGAATTCGTCGAAGCGATCGTTCATCTCGTCGATGTCAACCGCCGCCGCCTCCCCGTAGAACATGCTGGCGCCCAGGTCGTGGCGGATGTCTGCCATGAGACAACCCAGAGCCGAAGTGAGTCCTGGCCTGGGAGGCACCAGCACGGTGGGTATCCGCAACTCGGCCGCCACCCGCACCCCGTGGAACGGCCCTGCTCCGCCGAACGCCACCAGGGCGAAGTCGCGGGGGTCCAACCCGCGCCTCATGGTGGCCAGCCGGATGGCATTGGCCATGTTCGCCTCAGCCACCGCGATCACCGCCGCCGCCGCGGAGACCGAGTCGCTGCCCAGCCTGCGGCCGATCCCGTCATGGATCACCTTGTGGGCAAGCTCCGGCGAGATCTCCATCGCCCCGCCCAACATGGCACCCGGCCTCAGGTTCCCCATCACCACGTGGGCATCGGTGTTGGTGGGCTGGTCCCCTCCCTTCCCGTAACAGGCCGGTCCGGGTACGGCACCCATGCTGTGGGGACCCGATCGGAGCTTTCCTCCCGGATCGAACCACGCCACCGAACCTCCACCCGCCCCCACGGTGATTATGTCCACCGCCGGGAACATGATCGGATGGCCCCACTCCACCTCCCAGGTCTCGGTGGTTCTCAACTGTCCGTCCAGCGTCACCGAAACATCGGTGCTGGTTCCGCCGATGTCGAGGCCGATGATGTTCTCGAAGCCGGCCAATGCCCCTATCTCCCGGGCCGCGATCGCACCTGCCGATGGGCCCGAATTGGCGGTCCGGACCGGGATGTTTGAGGTGGCCTGCACCCCCATCAGGCCTCCTGCCGACTGCACGATCAGCACGTCACCGGGGTAGTCCCGGCTCCGCAGACCCTGCTCCAGAGCCTGCAGGTAATCGATCATCACCGGGATCAGGGCCACGTTGAGGATGGTGGTGGTGAAACGCTCGTATTCGAGAATGCGTGGGATGGTCTCATGGGAGGTGCGGACCAGCGCCTCCGGAAACTCCTCCAGGATGATCTCCTTCATTCTCCGTTCGTTGCGGCCATTGGTGTAGGAGTGCAGGAAACACACCGCGATGGTCCGGATGCCCCGTCCCCGCAGGATGCGGGCAACCGCGCGGGCCTCCTCCTCGTCGAGAGGAGTACGCACCTCGCCGGAACTGAGGGTCCGCTCGGTGACTTCCAGGCGGTCCCGGGGCCTCACGATCGAGGAACGGGGAGACTCGTGGTAGATGTCCCAGATGTCCTCCTTGGAGCCTCGCGCGGCCTGGGTCAGCACGGCGGTGACGCCCCTCGTGGTCACCATTGCCACCCTCGGGAGCCGTCTTTCTATCAAAGCGTTGGTGCCCAGGGTGGTTCCATGGGCGAAGGAGCGGAACCTCTCCCCGGTTAACCCTGCTTCGTCCATGGCATTGAAGACTCCGGCGAACCCATCGGGAGTGGTGGGGGTCTTGACAACCTGCACCTCGCTGTCGGGGTCAGCCATCACCCAGTCGGTGAAAGTTCCGCCGATGTCGACCCCGATCCTGAACTCGGCCATCAGATCCCCAGGTAGGCTCGCCGCACGAGATCGCTCTCGAGCACATCTCGGGTTTCTCCGCTCTCGACCACCAGACCCGACTCCATCACATAGGCTTTCCGGGCGATCTCCAACGCCAGGAAGGCGTTCTGCTCCACCAGCAACACCGTCAACCCGTGGCGGTTGAGATCGAGAATGATCTCGGCCAGATGATCCACGATGATGGGGGCCAGGCCCGCCGACGGCTCGTCCAGAAGCAAGAGCCGGGGCTCGGCCATCAGGGCCCTGGCGATGGCAAGCATCTGCTGCTCCCCGCCGCTCAGGGTTCCGGCGCGCTGGCGGGCCCGTTCGGAGAGACGCGGGAAGAACTCGAAGGCCCGCTCCAGCCGGCGACGGTACTCGTCCTCCTCCTTCACCATGTGGGCGCCCATCTCCAGGTTCTCCAGAACCGTCATAGCGGGGAAGAGCTCCTTGCCCTGCGGCACGTGGCCCAGGCCCATGCCGACTATCTCGTGAGGTCTGAGGCTGTCGATTCTCTCACCCTCGAAGGAGATCTCGCCGCTCTGGGGTCTGAGCACTCCCGAGACGGTGAGCAGCAGGGTGGTCTTTCCCGCGCCGTTGGCTCCGATCACCGTCACCAGTTCACCCTCCGGCACGCTGATCGAGACATCGAAGAGCACCTGCACCCGCCCGTAGGCCACGTTGAGAGTGTTGATCTCAAGCACCGCGGCGTTTCCCCAGGTAGGCGGTGATCACATCGGGGTCACCCACTATCTCCTCCGGCGTCCCCTCGGCGATCTTGGCGCCGAAGTTGAGCACGGTGATCCGTGTGCAGATGTTGGTTATCAGGCGCATGTTGTGCTCCACCAGGAGGACCGTGACCCCCTGGCTGCGCAGCGTCCTGATCAGGTTCATCAAATAGGCCGCCTCCTCGGGGTTGAGGCCGGTGGCCGGTTCGTCCAGAAGCAGCATCCTGGGCTTGGCAGCCAGGGCGATGGCTATTTCCAGGTACCGGTGCTCTCCCGCCGAGAGGTCCCGGGCCACCGCTTCGATCCGCTCTTCGAGGCCCACAAAGGCCAGCAACTCCCGCACCCGGTCCTCGATCTCCGCGCTCTGCTTCCGAAATCTTTTGGATCTGGTCAGCGCCCCCACCAACGATGTGGGGTTGTTGAGATGGCTTCCGTGGAGTACGTTGTCCCGGACAGTTAGATTCTCGAACAGGGTGGTGATCTGGAAGGTGCGCACCAATCCCAGACGCGCCAGGTCGTGAGGTTGCTCGCCTGTCACCTCGGAACCCCGGTACCTCACCATCCCCCGGGTTGGCTTGATGTAACCGGTTATCAGGTTCAGGGCGGTGGTCTTACCGGAACCGTTCGGTCCGATCAAACCCCGGATCTCCCCCTCTTCGACAGACAGGTCCAACTCATCCACCGCCGACAGACCGCCGAACATCCTGGTCAGCCCGCTGGTCTCAAGTATCGGCATCCCTATCTCGCCTTCTCTGCTTCCAAAGCAAGATCATCACCCGCCGGGGCGCCGTCCGTGTCTTCATCGTTGCGTCCCCTAATGCGCCCCGCAACCTTCTGCAGGGCAGGAAAGACACCAATCGGCATGAACAGCACCACCAGCAGCAACACCACACCGAATATCACGAAGCGATATTCCTGCAGAGCCCGCAGCCACTCGCTCACCAGAACGAAGATCGCCGCACCCATTACCGGCCCCCACAGAGTCCCCGTCCCTCCCACCAGGACAACTATCAAGAAGATGAACATGTAGTCGAGACCCAACAGATTCGGGTTTACGAACCGGAAGTGGTGGGCGTACAGGGCTCCGGAGAATCCCACCAGCGCGCAGGCGAAGGAGAATGCGAGAACATAGTATTTGGTGGCCGCAACACCGATGGACTTGGCGAGGTCCTCGTTTTCGTGAATGCTGCGCACACCTCTCCCGAAGCGGGAGGTTCGCAACCTCGACAAAAGGAACACAATGCCCAGCAGCAACAGCAGAGCGAAGTAGAAGTAGGCCAACTCCGACCGTATCTCCCAGCCGAACAGACTGGGCGGGGGAACCTGGCGCAGTCCTGACGGACCGCCGGTGACCGGCCTCCACCGCAGAGCCACCGTCCAGGCCAACACTCCGAAACCCAGGGTGACGATCGCCAGTTCAAGGTTGCGGGTGCGGCGCAGAGCGATGTATCCGATCAGGAGACCCACCAGGCCGGCTGCCGCCGGCGCAGCCAGGAACCCTATCCAGGGAGATATCCCGAGATCGAGCGCCAGCTTGGCCGAGACATAGGCGCCGAACCCCCAGAAGGCGGCGTGCCCGAAGGAGAACTGCCCCATCTCGCCCATGATGTAATCGAGACTGAGCCCGGCGATCGCATATATCACAATCAGGACCAACAGCCCGCGGTTGTAGGTGTTGGTGAACAGGAACAGCGGCACCATCGCAACCGCCAGGAGCAACAAACCGCCCAGCCACCATCCCGGTGGGATTCTCAACCGCACGTCACTTCCTCCCGAACAGGCCCTGGGGGCGCAACAGCAGGACGACGATCATCACCACATACAGGTATCCCTGGCGGTAATAGGTGGAGACGAACTGGCCGAACAGGGCCTCGGTTATGCCCATGAACAACCCCACCGCCACGGCTCCCGCCACATTCCCCATCCCGGCCACGATCACCACCGCGAAACCGGTGATGAGCAGAGGTTGTCCCAGGTTGGGAGATGCAGACGAAACCAGGACAATCAACACTCCGGCCAGAGCCGCCAATCCGGATGCGACTATCAGGGTGGTGTCATAGACGGCGGTGGTATTGATCCCTATCAGACGGGCGCCCAGCAGGTTCTGACCCGTGGCCCGGGTCTTCTTGCCAAGCTTGGTGAAGGTGAGCATGAGATACAGCCCCAGGACCGCCGCAAAGCACACCCCTACCAGCAGGAGGCTGGCAGTGGTTACGTACACCCCTCCCACCTGGACAATCTCATTGAAGGGCTTCTCCACTCCCTTGGGCCCCGACCCCCACACCACAAGACTGCCATTCAGCAACATGAAACTCAGCGCCACGGTCGAGAGGATCACCACCAACTCAGAGTGTCCCAGGAACGGGCGTACCGTGACCCGATTGACCAGAAAGCCGGCCAGAGCCATCACCACCACCACCAGCGCGGCGCCCGCGAAATAGCCCAATCCCACCAGATCGGTGACCGTGAACAACAGCATGGCGCCCAACATGGTCAACTCACCATGCGCCATGTTGATCACCCTCATGACTCCGAACACCAGGCTCAACCCGGCAGCGAATATCACGTAGATAGAGCCGTTGAGAAGACCGTTCCAGAGTTGCTGGCCGATCACGTCCCAACTCATGCACCGGACCTCACTTGACTGCCGACCAGCCCGGGTTGAGATAACCGATTCATGGCTAGCCGTAGATCGGGACCCGGTTGTCGAAGCGTATCGCCGATATTTCCCCGCTGATCTTCTCTGTGAAGGACCTGAGTATCGGGCCGTAAGTGTTCTCCAGTGTTTCGATGTCGGCCCGCGTTGCCAGGGTGGCCACCCCCACGGCTCCGATCACATCGGTCCCGTGAAAGACCGGAGCGGATACAGATCTCAACCCCTCCGTCAGTTCCTGGTCGTTTAATGCGATCCCTTTGATCCGCGCCTCCTCCAGTTGCTCCCGGTAGTTATCGGCCCCGGTAACCGTGGTGATCGTCCTTGGCTCGAAGTCCATCTGGTCGAGGACCGCCTCCACGTCGTCGGGCGGCATGGCCGAGAGAATGGCCTTACCCAAAGAACTCAGATGGGCGGGGAGCCGGCTGCCCACTTGGAGGTTGATGGTGATGATGTCGTCGCGGTGACGTCTAGCCATATAGATGACCTCGGCGCCCTCCAGGACGCCGTAGTTGACGGCAGTCGCCTCCGGGAGCGCCACGCTGATCTCATCCAGGTAGGGACGGATGTGCTCCACGAACTCCCGAGATTCAACTGCCGCCACCCCCAGATTCAGGACCTTCTTGGAAGGCCGGTAGAGACGCTCGGTCCTCCTTATGTATCCCAGGTCTTCCAGGACGCCGGTGAGTCGATAGACGCTGGCTCGGCTGATCTGGGTGCGGCGCGCGATGTCGGCCACCGAGAGCGCCGGAGCCTTCTCGTCGAAGGCAGCCAGTATCTGCAGACCCTTCGAGAGAGACCCTGGCGGATGGCTGGGAACGGCAGTCATCTGGGACCGCCGGGTCTATTCAACACCGAACTCGTCCTCCTCGACGATCACGAACACCGAGTCCTGGGTCTTGGTGCCCATGAAATTCTTCTCGTCGGCCAGAAGCGTGGCGTACTCGGGTGAGTCGGCCGTGGCCAGGAAGTCCTCCACGCTGTCATACCACACCTCGGCCACCCCGTCGCAGGGCGCGACCCGCCCGGGAACCTCCAGAGGTCGACATTGAACGTACCGGCGGACCTTGGGCATGGCCAGCACCAGAGGTGCATGCACGTTCTTCCAATGTTCATGAAATTGCTGGCTGGTCATGTCGGATCTTCTGTTCAGCAGGGTCACCGTCTTGATCATCTTCCACTCCTCCTACGGGCGCGGCGATCAACGGGCGGATGTTGTGGGAAGCAGGTCATCAGTCGTCGTCCACCACCGCCACTGCCTCTATGTCGATCAGGGCGTGGTGAATCAACTCCGCCACCACCACCGACACCCGGGCAGGCTGTCGGTCGGGGAAGTACCGCGCATAAATCGGCTCGTACCGGTGGTAATGGTCGTGATCGACCAGGTACACCCGGGTCAGTACCACATCGCTCATCTTGGCGCCGGCGCGCTCCAGGGCCACCTTGAGGTTCTCGAGAGCCAGTTCCGCCTGCTCCTCCAAGGTCTTCCCAAGTACTCCGGTGGTCTTGTCCCAGCCCAACTGCCCGGTCACCCAGAGAGTGTTGCCCGCCCGCACCACGTCATTCCACCGACTCTTCGACCCGATGGCCCGGAAGAGTTCCTCCTCAACCGGTACGAATACTCTCTCCACTCGCTTGGGCGCCTCCTTTCTCGGTCAATAGGATGTATCGGCCTGGCCCCGGGTGAGGGGCGCAGACCGATACATCAAGTAGTTATGGGAGAGTTGCGTCTACCCGGCCAACGGAACGGCGTCCACGGGATGCAGTTCACCACCGGTTGACTGGATGATGATCCAGTCGTCAACCAGTCGGAGTCCCTTCTCGTTGAAGCGCAAGGGCTTGCCGCGAGGAGTGACGAACCCATGCTCGTCATTCATCAGGGGAGCAACGGCCGAATGGTCGGTCGTTCCTGCCGCCTCGATCGCCGCGATCAACTGCAGGGCCGCGGTGTAGCCCAGTTCGGACCACCAGTCGGGTGCATGGCCGAACTCGGCTTCATATGCCTCGGAGAAGGCTGCCGCTTCGGGGATCGACTCGTCCAGAATCCACCCGGTGGAACTGTAAATGCCTTCGGAGAGATCACCCAGGGCTTCCACTTCCGGCGGCGTGTACACAACCTCGTTGACCATGATGTCACCCTCATAGCCGATCTCACGGGCGGCCTGGACGGCGTTCACGACCACGTCCTTACCCCACAGACCGAGATACAGCAGGTCCGGATCGTTACCGACGCCCTTGGTCACTTCGACCCGGGCTTCGGCGGTCCCGTAGGGGAAGTACACCATGCCGGTGTACTCGAAGTCCGCCCCGGCCTCTTCGTCGAAGATACGGGTGAACTCATCATGGGTGAGACGCACCCAGTCGGAGTCGACGCCCACACCCTGGACCCGCTTGTAACCCTGGGAGATCATCCAGCGGGCCAGCACCGACAACGCGTTGCTGTCGGATTGGCTCTGCTTGACAGGAGCGCGGATGTGCACCACACCCTCGTATCCCTCTTCGGTTATCAACTCTGACCCGCATGCGGTCACAACCAATGGCATGCTGACCTCGGCCGTGACGTCCTTCATCGCCACGCAGGTGGTGGCGTCGTTGCCGCCGGCCACTCCGGCCACGCCGTCGGCGATCGCCTTTCTCGCCGATGCCACCGACTCGTCGGCCGAGTAGCCCTCGTCGTAGTGGATTACTTCGATCTGGCTTCCCAGTAGTCCTCCGGCCGCGTTCTTTTGCATCACGGCCAACTCGAACCCGTTACGCATGATGTCGCCCAGGCCGCTTGCCACCCCGGAGTTGAACCAGATGGTGCCCAGCTTGATGGGCTCCGCCGGTTCGGGAGCGGCGGTGGTGGTTGGGGCCGCAGTGGTGGTGGGAGCTGCCGTGGTCTCGGCCGCTTCTTCTTCTCCGTCACCACAGGCGGTGGCGACGAGAGCCAGGACGGACAGCACTACCAATACTCGTACCCAAGATCTACGTTTACTCATATACCTGCCTTCTCCTTCCGGACCCATGCCACCAAAGGGGATGGACATAGGGTCACGCTGCTCTTCTCGTTCTCAGTCAATCTCGAAGGAAATGCCCCACCTGACGCTTCCAGGCGGGACACTCTCATCGAAATGCCCGTTTACCGGAATCTCTATCCGATATACGGACGCTAGTAACCGCGGACGGTCCGCGTCCAGAAATCGGAGAGTTAATTTTCGGGAACCTATCCGAACGGGTTCAACTCACGTGATGCCCACGGTCGGCCGCTCGCTCCGAGGGAGACCCGATCGGCCGTGAAGCCCTCATCCGGGCAGCCGGGGCGTGGGACTCAGCGAACCTGGTCCAGGTTTTGGAGGCGCAACCGACCCTGAGCAACCATCTTCCCATCCGAGGCCCGGGTTATCGTGACCTGCCAGATCTGTTGACTCCGCCCCTGGTGGACTGGCACGGCTTCCCCATCCAGGCGCCCCAGACGATGGGAACGGCAGAAATCAGTGGCGTTGTGGACGCCGACCGCCGCCAGCATGCCCTGCTCCTGGGCCCACATGAAGGCGCCCACCGAGGCCAATGTCTCCACCATGGTGGTGTGCAGTCCGGCGTTCACCATACCGAACGGTTGATGGTGCTCTTCCCCCACTTCAACATGCCCGCGCACCCTCGATGAGGACGACGCGTCGAGAACGATGCCCACCATCTCGGCGAACCCACCGCCCACCCCCAATGCCACAGGATCTATCACGACCCCCAACTTTACCGGCGATCTCCTATCTACCAGTCGCCCATTCCTTCAAGCGCCGGACTGCTTCAGCGATGTCTGCGGTGGACTCCGAGTAGGAGAAGCGAACCCAACGATCTCCGTGCTGCGGGTCAAAATCTATTCCCGGAGTGGCCGCCACGCCTATCTCCTCCAGCCACCGACCGCACAGGGTTGGAGAGTCCATGCCCAGATGGGAGACATCGGCGTAGACATAGAACGCCCCATCCGGTGGAGCGATCCGCGTAATGCCGGCCTCAGCCAACCCTGCCACCAAAACCCCACGGCGTTCGGCGTACGCGGCAACGTTGGCATCCAATTCCTCGGTACAGTCGAACGCCTCCAAAGCGCCTAGCTGTGAGATCGTGGGCGGGGCGATGAACAGGTTCTGAGCCAATCGCTCCAGCGGGCGGAACATCTCGGGCGGTACCACCAGCCACCCCAGCCGCCAGCCAGTCATCGAAAAGTATTTGGAGAAGCTCTGAACCACCACCGCCGAATCGCTGAAATGCAGTGCGCTCGCTGCCCGTTCCCCATACTCGATCCCGTGATAGATCTCATCGGAGATCAGGACAGCCCCTGAATTCGAGCAGAATTCCGCAACTGCCCTCATCTCGGCGGCTGTCAGCGTGACGCCGGTGGGATTGGAGGGACTCGCCACCACCAGTCCGTCCAGCGGACCGGCCCTCTCCAGACGCTCCACCGAAGGAACGAAACGGGTTTCGGCATCCACTGTGACTTCCACCAGGTCCAACCCCAGGGCGGTGAGAACATTGCGGTAGGCCGAGTAGCCGGGAACGGTCATGGCTACCCGGTCACCGGGATCGAACAAAGCCAAGCAGACCAGCACAAAGCCGGCGGAGGCCCCGATAGTCATCACCACCCGATCGGGCGAAACATCCAGTCCGTATCGCTCACCGTAGAACCGCCCGATCCTCTCTCGGAGGGCCACCAGCCCGGTAGCAGCCGTGTAACCGAGGCGGTCGGTCGTCAATCCCCTCCGGGCCGCCTCCAGCACCCGGGAGGCAGCGGGCGTCATAGGCTGACCCACCTCCAAATGGAGAACATCGCCGCCCGACACCTCCCTTGAAGCGGCGGCCTTCATCACCTCCATCACATAGAAGGGAGGCACCTGAGAGCGGAGAGACTCCTTCACCGCTTCTCCGGCTCTATCCGGCCGCGGGCCGAGTTTCCGCAGGAGTGCAGTAGGAGACGCCGGTTCCGCCCAGTCCGCAGTAGCCCCAGGGGTTTTTGGCCAGATACTGCTGGTGGTAATCCTCCGCGTAGTAGAAGGGCTTGTCCACCCCGATCTCGGTGGTGATCCGGTCGTAACCGTTCTTATACAACTGCCTCTGATAAGCCTCCAGGCTTGCCCAGACCACCGGCAAATTCTCCTCGCCGCGGACATACACCGCCGAGCGGTATTGGGTGCCGAAATCATTACCCTGCCTCATCCCCTGGGTGGGATCATGTCCCTCCCAAAAAACCTGCATCAGTCGATCGAGGCTGATTTCCCCAGGCCTGAATACAACCTGCACCACTTCGGTGTGTCCGGTCATACCCGAACAGACCTCCTCATAGGTCGGGTTGGGAGTCAGTCCTCCCGCGTATCCAGCCGCTGTGGAATACACCCCTTGGGTCTGCCATAACATTCGCTCCGCCCCCCAAAAGCACCCCATACCGAACCAGATGATTTCGGTGTCCTCGGGAAATGGAAGAACGATCCGCGCTCGGGAAACTTCATGCAATTCCGGTACTGAGAGCGGACTCTGCCGACCGGGTAAAACCTGACTATCATCAGGAAAAGTGCTGGGCTTTTTGCGCCATGACATGTGCCCTGAGGCTACCAAACACCCGCGCTCAGTACAACTGCTATCTATGTCGGAGAGGCAATCAACCTAAAGCGCCAAACCACCTGTCATGAAGTTTCTGATAAACGCCGCTTTCTATTAGGTCCAAAAGGGCGAGATTCAGTTGCTCCCGCAGCTCGTAATCGTTCTCGTTGATGGCCAGCCCGTATTGGAGCTTCTCGAAGAGGGGTCCGAACGTGGCCACCCCGCCGGCTCCCTCATGGGCGGCGTGATAACGAAGAACCGGAGCGTCGAACACGACCGCCTCGACCTCGCCCTGTTCCAGCAAAGCGTAGGCGTCATCGATCTCGTCCACCAGCACCGGACCGACCCCGAGGGTAGAGAGATAAGCCTCCCCTGCCGAGCGAGAGACTGTCGCTACTCGGTGGCCGGGCAGGTCGGCGGGTCCCGAAATCTCACTCCGCAGTTCGTTGACCGCCAGGGAAGAGGCGATGGAGGCGGTAAAACTGGCGAACACCAGGGTCCCCAATGCAATCCACACCAAGGCGAACATTCGCCCCCATCCTCCCCGGGCCACTTTGTCGCCATATCCAACCGTGCTCATAGTCACCACCGACCAATAGAAAGAGTCCCATATCCCCTGACGGTAAGGCATGGCGAAATCGGGGTTGTGACGGCGTTCCAGCCACCAGATTACATGGGCGGACACCAGCACTACCACACCGAACAAAACCAGCAGCCAGGGCAGATCGGAGGAGACGATTGCCTCGAAGAAAATAGCGATCCGATCACCAAAACCTCGCGAAGCCTGCGTTGGCGCCAGGATAGTCAATCCTGTATCCAACACAGGTAAGGAAAAGTCGACCTCATGTTCACGGGACTCGGTAATCGCCACCCCTCCCAGCGCCACGCTGGCGACGCCGCGGTTGATGTCATCGATCTGCTTGGCCACCGTGTCCACCGCGTAGAAGTCCACCTCCATTCCCAGGCGAGCGGCGAGAAGACGCGCCAACTCCACGTCGAATCCGCTGTAGGAGCGGTCGTCATAAATCACGAATGGTGGAAGGATGCGGGCGGCCACCGCCAGCCTACCCCCGGGTGCCGAGACAGCTCCACCGGCGTCCTCCAACCCTACGGCTTCCGGGTCCGCCAACTCTATCCAACCCTCCACGACGGCCTGATTGGCGTCCACCCATTCTTGGGCGTGGCGGCGGATGTCCTCGGGATCCCCCTCGTCGGCCACCATCAGGGCGTTCTGCGCAGAGATGTCCCCCAGGGGTATCGCCACCTGCTCCAGGAGCCTCCGGATGGAAGGATTGGCTTCCAGGAACCGAGTGTTGGCGACAACCCGTATGTCATTGGGAGGCCAGCCGACCTGGCAGGGATCGCTGGCGCATCCCGGGATCCCGGCGATGGAGGTCCGGTCCAGGTAGGCAGCCTGCTCCACGGGCAACGAAGGGAAAGGCGTCTCGAGCCAGACCACGTCCCGACCCGGCTGCAACTCGCCAACCGTCCAGTTGGGCGTCCATGTGTAGTAGAGGACCGGCTGCCCGGATCGATACCGATCGAATGTCGCCCTGATCGAGGGGGAGTAGGCGCCTTGAACCTGTTCAACCGTCTCGCCCAACCCATAGACCTCCAGGTGGTGTTCTATGATCGCGGCGCATCCCCACGAGGGTTCGCACCCGATCAGGTCGGCCAATCCGTCCCCATCCTCATCGAACAGCGCGGCGAGTTCGGGGCTGGCCAAGTCACCGAGACTGGTGATCCCGTGAGCCTCCGCGGTCGCCTTGTCCGCGAAGTATCCCTGCAACGCGCCATCGTCCACCTGGATTCCCACCAATTCCACTTGGCCCTCTTGAAGAAAGGCGTCCTGGGTCGGGAACCACCCGTTCGCCCACAGGTCCACGTCGCCGACCGCTACGGCTTCGTAGAACTCGTCATTGTCCATGGTGACAGGTCCCTCAACCTGATATCCGAGCCGCTGGATCAACAGACGGTAGACCTCGGCTTGGAACCAGCCGGTGTCCCAGGTAGCCCGCGCCATTCGCACCGGTTGGCTCTCGGCGCCTCCGTCCTCAGGCTGGGCCAGCGCCACTCCAGCCACTACCGGAGAAATCAGCAGGATCAACAGCATTCCCAAGACAGTTGTGGAGACTCTGCGCATGAAAGTTGTCCGGGTCGGCTGGGCCGAAGGCTAGCAAAGAGATGTAGAGGTCCTTGCTCAATCCTGCCTTGGGGTGTTCCACCAGGTGAAATAAAAAAGAGAGTCACCGATTTCACGACGCGTTCAAGGGTTTTTGGCTAGGGTCAACAACACCGCTATTTAGTAACGTCGTGTCAAAAACACGGAAAGGAGTGGCTGACCAGATATCGGCACGACCAAGAAACATAGGCCCGCCTAAATGAGGAAAGGAGGCGAAGATGGCCTTACAAGTAGAAAGGAGAGGCTATGGCTGATCAAGAGCATCACGAGGACCTTGACCTCACAGCCGTCGCCGAAGCCTATGAAAGCTGGGAAGAGGATGAGCACCGCCGCCGCGAGGCGGCCATCCGGGACCGTGCGGAATTCCAGGGTCTTCAAATCGATCCTGACATCGACTTCTATCCCGAGGTGGCCGACCGGGAACCCGGTGACAAGAACATAGTCAAATGGGGATTCGACATACATCCCCAGGTGACTTTCATCGCCGCCGGATTCCTGTTGCTCTTCATGGCCGCCACCCTGATCTTCCCCGATCAAGCGAGCGACGTCTTCGGCGCGATTCTCAACTTCATCAATGAGAAGGTGGGCTGGCTGTACATCATCTCATTCAATGTCTTCATCGGCGCGGCGCTCTATTTTGCGCTGGGCAGGTACGGCAAGATTCGATTAGGTGGCCCGGGATCCCTTCCGGAGTTCTCCACCGCCGCCTGGTACGCCATGCTGATCTCAGCCGGTTTGGGCATCGGATTGATGTTCTGGGGTGTGGCAGAACCGATCTACCACCTCACGTCGCCGCCTCCCTTCTTCGACGGAGAACCTCTGACGGCAGAGGCGCAGCGAGCCTCACTGGCGACCTCCTATCTCCACTGGGGGATTCATGGATGGGCGCTGTACGGTCTGGTCGCCCTGGCTCTGGGATTCTTCGCCTACAACCGAGGACTCCCACTGACCTTCCGCTCGGTCTTCTATCCGATTCTCGGCCCGAGGATCTACGGCGGATGGGGCAACGCGATCGACATTCTCACCGTGGTGGCCACCCTCTTCGGACTCGCCACCTCGCTGGGATTCGGGGCCGGTCAGGCGGCCGCAGGGTTGAACAAGGTATTCGGCCTCCCCTCGGACACCTGGTTCCAGATCGTCCTCATCGCTTTCATCACCGGGTTGGCAACCATCTCGGTGGTCGCTGGTCTGGACGCAGGCGTGAAGAGGCTGAGCTCGATCAACGTATGGCTGGCCGCAGCGTTCCTAGTGTTCGTGATGTTGGTGGGTCCGACTCTGTTGGTCCTTTCGCTTTATGTCGAGAGCATCGGCGTCTACATCCAGATCCTGCCGGAGTTCTCCTTCTGGAACGCCGCCCTGGTCGAGACCCAGTGGCAGCAGTGGTGGACCATCTTCTATTGGGGATGGTGGATCTCATGGTCTCCCTTCGTAGGCATGTTCATCGCCCGAATCTCCAAGGGACGCTCGGTGCGGGAGATGATCCTCGGTGTGATCATCCTCCCCTGCCTCCTGTGCTTCCTGTGGTTCGCGGTGTTCGGCGGAGCGGCCATGAATCTGCAAATGACCGGCGAACTGGACGTCGCCACCGCGGTCAACGAAAATGTAGCGACCGCTCTGTTCGTGATGTTGGAGGCCTTCCCATGGACCTTCTTCGTCTCGATAATCGGCATTTTGCTGTTGGTTTCGTTCTTCGTCACCTCTTCGGACTCAGGGTCTCTGGTGGTTGACCACCTCACCTCAGGAGGAAAGCTAGACTCGCCCAAGCCCCAGCGGGTGTTCTGGGCCTTGATGGAAGGCGCAGTGGCGTGCGTGTTGCTGTTGGGAGGTGGCCTTTCGGCGCTCCAAACGGCCGCAGTGGCCACCGGACTGCCTTTCCTATTCGTTCTCCTGATCATGCTGTGGAGCCTCAAGAAGGCCTTCGACGAAGAACTCGACCTCCTGGAGAGTCACTACGACGAGGCCATCTTCAAAGACCAACACAGCGGCTTGCTTGAGAGGCTTGGCAAAGGAGGTGCAGAGTGACGAAGAGATCGAACGTACTGATTGCCGCTCTTGCGGCTTTCGTGCTGGTGCTTTCGGCCTGCGCCACCGAGGGTCTGGACCGGCCGGTGACGATTGCTCGGGCCGACTGGAGTTCGGGCCATATGCAGGCCGCCATCTACGCCCAGTTGATCGAGGAACTCGGACACGAGGTCACCGATCCCGCGTTGGCGGAACTCCAGCCCTTCTCCTTCTATCCGGCTTTGGCCGCCGCGCAGTACGACCTGTGGGCCAACGGCTGGTTCCCGAACCACGATATCTTCCTGGATGGGGAACTGGTGACCGGCCAGGCGGTGGAGTTGCCAATCGAACCCGTCGGCTATCAAGTAGCCAAGGGGGGCATTGAGGGCTTTATGGTCGACAAGGCCACGGCCGACCGATTGGGAATCACCTCCATGGCTGACGTAGCCGCCAACGCCGGCGTCTTCGACACCAACGGCAACGGCAGAGCCGACCTGATCGGATGTAACGCCGGATGGGGATGCCACACCTGGATCAACGACCTGATCGCCGACGAGAGTTGGGGGGCCAACGTGGAGCAGATCTCCGGTAACTACGATGACCTGGTCCGAGGCGTCATCGACCGGGTGAATGCAGGTGAATCGGCATTGTTCTACGCCTATACGCCCAACTGGACCGCCGACTCCCTGGTGGATGGGCAGAATGCGTTGTGGGTGCACGAAGCCGCCGTCAACGACATCCGGGCGGTGGCTAACACCGACTTCCTGGATGACAACCCGGACATCCGCCGTCTGCTCGAAGTGGTGGCGATTCCGTTGAGCGACATCGCGGCTCAAAACGCCAAGATGGCCGCAGCGGCTGAGTACTCCGACGCCGATGTGCAAGCCGACGCGGAAGCCTGGATAGCTGCCAACCGCGACAGGGTCGACAGTTGGCTGGCTATCGCCCGCGGCTGATCTGAATCCGTAAGTAATCGACTGTTTCGGCTGGTGGGTCCTCCCGCCAGCCGAAACCCTTTAAGGAAGCCCGGCCGGGCAGCCCGTCTACCGGCAGTCAATCAGAGGGGCGACAGGGTCAGAGCGCGGAGCCGCTCGAAGACCACCGACGTCTCCTCCAGGAACCTCATCGGGTCGGATGCCTCTTCCAGCCTGTCCGCCGGGATGGTCACGTCGGGATCGGATGCCAACCTCTCCCATAGGACCTCGCCACCATCCAGCACTGCCGTAGCATTTCGCTGCACGATCCGGTAGGCGTCATCCCGGCTGAGGCCGGATTGTTGGATCAACTCCGACAGAAGCGCCCCGCTGACCACCAAACCACCGGTTGAATCGAGGTTGACCCTCATCCGCGCCGGGTTCACCTCCAGACGCTCCATCAACCCGGTGAAGGTCACCAGCATGTAGTGGAGGACGGTGCAGGCGTCGGGAATGATCACCCGCTCGGCAGAGGAGTGGCTGATATCCCGCTCATGCCACAGCGCGACATTCTCCAAAGCGGCCGTCGAGTAACCCCTCAGCAACCGGGCCATTCCGGCCATTCTCTCCGAGGTGATCGGATTCCTCTTGTGGGGCATGGCCGAAGATCCCTTCTGGCCGGGCCGGAATCCCTCCGCCGTTTCTCCAACCTCGTTGCGCTGCAGCAGGCGGATCTCGGTGGCGAATCGCTCCAGGGACGCCCCGGCCAAGGCGATTGCTCCCAGCAACTGCGCGTGGCGGTCCCGAGCGGTCACTTGGGTGGACGCCGGTTCCGATCCGATCCCGAGCCTCCTGCAAACGTATTTCTCCACAGCCGGGGGACACTGGGCATAGGTACCGACCGCCCCGCTCACCTTTCCCACCGCCACAGCCTGGCGGGCGGCGCCGAGCCGTTCGTGGTCCCTGGCCACCTGGAAGGCCCAGCCCGCCAGTTTGAGACCCCAGGAGGTGGGCTCGGCCCACATGCCGTGGGTGCGGCCCAACATTACGGTCCACTGATGCTCCAGCGCCGCCTCCTTAACCACCGAGAAGAGGCGCTCGACTTCACCGATCAACAGGCCGGCCGCCTCGTCCATGATCACGCCGGCGGCCGTGTCGACCACATCAGAGGACGTAAGCCCGTAGTGGACCCACTCCCCTCCCTCTTCCATGCCCGCCGCCAGGACGTCGACGAAGGCGGCCAGATCATGATTTATGACGGCCTCCCGCTCCGCAACTTGTTCGGGAGTGGGAACCGGCGCCTTCCGGATTGCCCTGACGGCTTCGGCAGGCGCCACTCCCGCCTCCGCCCAAGCCTCGAGCGCCAATTCCTCCACTTTCTTCCAGGTTGCCAAGCGCCGTTCAGCCGACCACAACTCGGCCATCTCCGGAAGTGTGTAGCGATCAATCATTTCATCGGCCGGGGGACTCATGGATCCCGCCGCTTATGGGAGACTACCTGCCGACGCCCGGCCACTCAGCCACAAATAAGCTGGAGGCGGCGAAGACGACCATAGGCTCCTATCCGATGTGCCTCGACGCCCACGCCGACGCATTCCCGGGGTACCTCCCATCGCGGATATGAGGCGACTGACCCTGGCCCAGGCCCGCCGGACGGCGATCAGCGCCACAGGGCTTGGCCTGTCCCGTCCCACCGGGCCGGTGGATGCCGACCATTACCAGAAGACCCTCGACACACTGGGTGTTATCCAGCTCGACTCAGTGAACGTGCTGGCCAGAGCGCACTATCTCCCTTTTTTCTCGCGGCTGGGCGCCTACCCCCGCGACCTCCTGGACCAGTGGCTCTGGACATCGCAGGAACTCTTCGAGTACTGGGGGCACGAGCGCTCCCTGATGCCGATCAACCATCGCCCCCTCTTCGCCCACCGAATGCGCGAGCAACCGCGAGGATGGATCGAGTCTGTGAATTACGACAACCCCGAATACGTGCAGGAGGTACACCGGGAAGTAGCTGAAAGGGGACCGCTCCGCACTTCCGACCTGAGCGAGCCGGGGAAGTCCGGCGGATCGTGGTGGGGCCATTCCATGGGAAAACGCGCCTTGGAGTGGCTGTTCTGGAAAGGCGCGGTCACCGTGGCCGACCGCCCGAACTTCATCCGATGGTTCGACCTTCCCGAGCGGGTTCATCCTGCCTGGGTCATGGACGAGCCGCCGGTCGAGGGGCCGGAAGCCCTCCGTCGCCTGCTCCGCCTGGCTGTGGAGCACTGCGGCGTGGGAACGGCCGCCGATCTCGCCGACTACTACCGCATAGGCGTCTGGCCGGCCCGCAAAGCGCTCTCCGATCTGGTCGCCTCCGGTGAGATCCGGGAAGTCGAGGTGGAAGGCTGGTCGGAGTCGGGCTACCTGGATCCGGATGCCAGCATTCCCCGGCAGGTCGGAGGACGGGCACTCCTCTCACCCTTCGATCCCCTGGTCTGGCACCGACCGCGGCTGGAGAGGCTCTTCGACTTCCGGTACCGGATCGAGATCTACATTCCCCGACCCAAGCGGATCCACGGCTACTACGTGCTGCCCTTCCTGATGGGAGACAGGATGGTCGCCCGCGTGGATCTCAAGCTGGACCGGCGCGCCAAGCGCCTGCTGGTGCTGGGCAGCTACGGCGAGCCTGAGATCGACGTGAACAGGGTCTGCCGGGAACTATCCGGAGAACTCGTGGACATGGCCGAATGGCTGGACGCCGGGGAAGTATCGGTATCCCCCAACGGCGACCTCGCGTCCCCTCTCGCCCAGTGTGTCTGATCCTCCGCAAGTGAGCTACCTCTCCACCAGTTGGCTCCGCTCGGGACCGACCGAGACCCAGCCCACCGGCACTCCCACTGCTTCCTCGATGAACCGAATGTACTGGCGGGCCGTCGCCGGGAGATCCTCGAACCTCCTGGCCCCCGTGATGTCCTCCGACCATCCCTCCAGTTCCTCATATACCGGAGTGCACCTGTACAACACCCGCTGCTGGCGGGGGAATTCCCGGTAGCTGTCTCCGGCGGCGTCGTAGCCAACCGCCACCCGTAGGGTGTCGAGCCCCGAGAGGATGTCCAGCTTGGTGATGAACAGGTGCGTCAACCCGTTGACCCTGGCTGCGTAGCGAAGAGCCACCAGATCAAGCCACCCGCAGCGCCGCCGTCGACCGGTCACCGTACCGAACTCCCGGCCCTGTTCCACCATCCAATCCCCAACCTCGTCGAACAATTCCGTGGGGAAGGGACCGCTGCCCACCCGGGAAACGTAAGCCTTGGCCACTCCGACCACCGAGTCGATGGCGGTCGGCCCCAATCCCGCCCCGATCAAGGCGCCGCCCGCGGTGGGATTGGACGAGGTAACAAAGGGATATGTGCCGTGGTCGATATCTAGAAGGGTCCCCTGGGCGCCCTCGAAGAGCACTTTCCGCCCTTCGGCGATCGCCTGCCACAGGAGAAGCGAGGTGTCCGTCACGTACGGAAGGAGACGCCCCGCCATTTCCAGATACTGGGAGGTCACCTCCTCAGGATCCATGGGGAGGCGGTTGTACACCCTGGTGATTATCTTGTTCTTGTCTTCAAGGGCCGCCTCCACCTTCTCCCGAAAGATCCCGGGGTCGAACAGGTCCTGGACCCTGATCCCCACCCGCTGATACTTGTCGGTGTAGGCAGGGCCGATCCCCCGTTTGGTGGTCCCGATCCGGTTGCGCCCCAGATACAGTTCCATCACCCCATCCAGCACCCGGTGATACGGCATGATCAGGTGAGCGTTGGAAGAGATCCGAAGGCCTTCGGGGGGAAATCCCTCCCGGGTGAGCATCTCGATCTCCTCCAGGAGCACCGCCGGATCCAGGACACAACCCGAGGCGATCACCGGCACGCATTCTTCGTACATCACACCCGAAGGGATGACCGAAAGGACAAAGACGCGTTCGCCGATAGTTATAGTGTGTCCGGCGTTGTTGCCTCCCTGGTAGCGGACGACAAAATCGGCGGACTCCGCGAAGAAATCGGTTACCCGGCCCTTCCCCTCGTCGCCCCACTGTGCGCCTAACACGATGGTGGCTGTCACAGCACTGCATGTTAGCCCGCCCGCCCGGTAGGGTAAATCTCATGTCCCTCTCATGTTTTGCGTGCATGCTTGCAGAGACAGTCGATATGGGGATGAGCGAATCACGGCAGTGAGAGAACACCAACGGCAAACAATCACTACCAATCGGGGAGCAGGGGTCAGCGCGATCAACCGGCCCGGATTTCGACCCATCGCCTTCCTTTTCGTGCATGGACTGGCCTCCAATGCCCGGCTCTGGGACGGCGTTGCCGACCACCTCGCGTCACGAGGCTATCCGTCGGTGGCTGTGGACCAACGCTCTCACGGGCTTTCCGAGGACGTGGACGGACCCTTCGACTTCGCCACGCTCGCCGATGATCTGCTCTCAGTGATAGACGAGGCTCTTCCTCCCGAAGCTCCGGTGATCGCGGCGGGCCAGTCCCTGGGTGGAAACGTGGTGCTTGAGCTTGCCTACCGCCACCCGGCCCGAATCGCCGCCTTGGCTTGTATCGACGGGGGGTTCATTACGTTGAGCAGGGCGTTCCCCGATTGGGAGACGGCGGCCCGGGAACTGGCCCCTCCGTCCTTTGACAAGGTGCTCTACACCGACTTGGAGAAGAGGCTCCGAAAGCGCTACTCCGACTGGCCCGAGAGCGGCGTCAAGGGGCAACTCGCCAACTTCGAGATAGCAGCGGACGGAACTATCCGTCCCCATCTGCAAAGGGACCATCACTTTCGACTGCTGGAGGAGATGTGGAAGCATCAGCCGTGCGAGATCGCTCCCTCCCTTCAACAACCGGTCCTGGTCATCGCCACCACACAGACCGTGGCCGGGAGAGCCGCCAAGCGGGAAAGCGTTTCCCGCTTCGCCAATCTTCTTCCCAGCGGCCGGGTGATGTGGCTGGACGCACACCATGACCTGCATGCTCAATATCCTCGCCTGACCGCCGGTTGGCTCGAGGAACTGGCGCGAGAGGTGTCCCCATGAGTGCCGGACGGCTCATCCTGATGGGGTCGGGGGAGGTCTCCAATCGCCTGGTGGCCGCCCATCGGCTGGGAGTCGAGCGGGCCGGCGCCCGGGAGGCGGTGGTCTTGGACACTCCCTACGGATTCCAGGAGAACGCCCCGCTCCTCTCCGAACGACTCACCGGTTTCTTTCGGACCAGCCTGTCCATCAACGCCGCAGTCGCCTCCTATCGCTCCACCTCGGAGGGAGAAGTCGCCCGCGAAAGGATGCTGGCCACCGTCCGCCGGGCCCGCTACGTCTTCGCCGGGCCCGGTTCGCCCGGCTATGCGCTGGCAACCTGGCGGGAGACGGGACTGGCGGCAGAACTGCGGAAGCTCCTCGCCGAAGGCGCGACCGTCACCTTGGCCTCGGCCGCCGCCCTCACCGCCGGATCCAAGACCCTGCCCGTCTACGAAATATTCAAGGTCGGCGCCGGGCTGGAATGGTTGGAAGGGCTGAACCTCACCGCTCACCTGGGCTTGGAGGCAGTGGTCATACCCCATTGGAACAACACCGAGGGCCAGGGGTTCGACACCAGCCGCTGCTACATGGGACGGCGTCGCTTCCAACGGCTACGGGCCATGCTGCCCGAGGGACTGGGAGTGATCGGAGTGGATGAGCACACCGCTGCCACCATCGACTTCGGGACCGAAGAGATGAGTGTGATGGGAGCGGGAGGGGTCACCTTGAGCGGAGCGGACGACATGTTCGTGGCCGAGGGAGAAGCGATAGCCTTGGACACGATGTTCAAGCTCCTGGAGAGCAGCCCCCCCGCACCGCCCCAAGAAGGCCTCGGGGCCCTCCCCGATCTCACCGAGGCCAAGGCCGCCCGGTCGGCCGAGAAAATGGCCGAGGCCCTGCTCCGGCTGGAGTCAAAGGCTGCGGATGGATCTCTCCATGCTCGGGAGTCCTTGAGGTCCGCGCTGTTGGAGATATCGGAGTTGGCGGTGTCCGGCCTGGTGGAGCCGGCCGAGTGGGTGGGAGGCTACGTGGAGTTACTCGTTGAAGCAAGGTCCCGCCTCCGCGCCCAGAAGCGGTGGGAAGAGGCAGATGGGATCCGTTCCGGTCTGGAGAGACTGGGGGTGACCCTCCAGGACGGCCCTTCAGGGACCACCTGGATACTGGAAGAACAGGGATAAGTCCCGAATGGGATCAACACGATGAATGCCGGACGGCTGTTGGTTGTGGAGGACGACCCGCGGGTACGTGAGTCGTTGCAGCGCGCCCTGCATCTGGAGGGATTCGATGTAACTACTGTGACAGACGGCCTGGCGGCGCTGGAGAGAATCGCTTCCGGCTCCCCCGACGCCGTCATCCTGGACGTCAGCATGCCGTTCCTGGACGGGTTGGGAGTGGCCCGGAGGATGCGAAAGGACGGGGATACCACACCGATCCTGATGCTCACCGCCCGCCACGAGGTGACCCATCGGGTGGCCGGACTCGATGCCGGCGCCGATGACTATCTGGTAAAGCCATTCGCGCTGGAAGAGCTTTTGGCCCGCATACGGGCCCTGCTGCGCCGCGGGGGGATCTACGGACAGAGCCAACCCATGCGGCTGGCTGACCTGTCCGTCGACCCAGGCTCCCGGCGGGTGTTCAGGGGAAGGCGTGAGATCATCCTGACCAAGACGGAGTTCGACCTTCTGGAGTTGCTGGTTTTCAACGCCAGGATCGTGCTGCCGCGGGATGTGATCATGGATCGGATCTGGGGTTATGACTTCGCAACCAGTTCCAATCCCCTGGAGGTCTACGTTGGATACCTTCGCCGGAAGTTGGAATCCGGAGGGGAGACCCGGTTGATCCACACGGTGCGGGGAGTGGGGTATGTAGCGAGGGATTCATGAGCATCCGCTGGAGATGGGCCCTGAGCCTCGGTCTGGTGGCCGCCGTGGCTGTCGGTCTCACTACCTGGGCAGCCACCTTGTCTGCGGCGCAGGAACTCCGGGGAGCGGTAAACGTCGATCTCCAAGAACAGGCCTCTCACCTGCAGGAAGACGCCGAGGAACTGGCCGATGAGCCACATGGCCACGAGGGTGACGCGGGATCCCATGGTGACGGGGGTCCGCATGATGACTGGCATTCACGGATGGTGGACCCTGGCTTCTTCCTTCAGGTCTTTGACCAGGACGGTGCAGTCGTTCTGCAGACAGGCCCCGGCGATGTGACTCTCCCAGTCGAGCCCACCGATCTGGCGACGGTCAACGGTACCGGCGGCCCAACGATACGGGACATTCAAGTCGGCGATGTGACCTACCGCATGCTCACCAGCAGACTGCACCACCCGCCGCCCGAGATCCCGTCCGCCGCCGGGTTCCAGATTGCCAGTGACATGTCCCGAGTCAATGCCAATGTGGCAGGGTTCACCCGTCGGATGCTCCCGATCGGCGTTGTCGGCATCCTTCTGGTAGGACTGACCGGCTGGGCGCTGGCTTCTCGCGCAGTTCGACCGATCACCGACCTAACCGAGGCCGCCGAACAGATAGCCGCCACCGAGAGACTGGATGCAGGAGTCAAACTCGACCGCTCAGCCCCCGGGGAGATAGGTCGCCTGGCCGCCGCCTTCGCATCGATGCTGTCCTCATTGTGGGCGTCCAGGCGGGAACAACAGCGGTTGGTATCCGATGCGGGACATGAGTTCCGGACACCCATCACGGCCCTCAAAACCAACCTCGAGACGCTCCTCCGCCAAGACCAGACTCTTTCCGATTCCCAACGGCTCGAAATAGCTGAGGCCGCCCTGACGCAATCGAACCAGTTGGGGGATCTTGCAACCGAACTGGTGGACCTCGCCACCGATGTGCACCACAATGATGAGGAGGTCACCGAGATAGACCTGGGCGAACTCGCCGCAGACGTGGCGCAACGCTTCCGTGGGGTGGGCCACAAAGAGGTAGTGGTCTCCGGAGAGGGCGCGGCATTGAGAGGAAGGCGTTCACAACTGGACAGGGCACTCGGAAACCTGGTGGACAACGCTGTCAAATGGGCAGCCGCCAGAGTGGAGATAAACGTCGAGGGCGGGACGGTCACCGTAGTGGATGATGGTCCCGGCATACCCGAAGGCGATCTCCCATACGTTTTCCGTCGCTTCTACCGCTCAAGCCAAGCGAGAGGTACCCCCGGCTCGGGGTTGGGGCTAGCAATCGTGGAGCATCTCGTAGGCGCCCACACAGGAACCGTTTTCGCCCGGAACCGAGCCGGTGGGGGTGCCGAGGTGGGTTTTACTCTCCCAGTGACCGAAGGCTGAGGCACGGCCGGATCGAAGGGACGCCCCCCTCCTTTCTGCTACCCCACGGCCAGAGGCGGCACGATGCGGATTGGATGACGGGCGGCTTCCGAGTCAATCCGGGACCATCGGCACAGATCGTTCGGAGGGGGGATTCACAATCAGCGGGTGAAGTAGAGCAGAAACTCCATGACCCCGTGGTCCTCCACGGAGATGACGCTGGCAGACGTCGGCGTGGGCACTCCGTAGTCGCTGAATACCACCTCGCTCGATCCCGCCACCACTATGGCGTTGCCCACCAATCGGGCCTTCAAATCGAACGCCGCCCGGTTCGTAACCCCCTTTATCGAGAGTTCGCCATGGGCCGTTCCTGAGAACGTATCACCCCCGAACACACCGATGGGCAACTCCACGGACTCGAGGAGCGTGAAGACCGCCAGCGGAAACTCCCTGGTGTTGAGGGCCTGCCGCATGTGGCTGTCACGGTGGCTGTTGTCGGTGCGCAACGTTGCCAAATCGACCTCCACCCTCGCAGCCACCAGGTTGGCGTCTGCCAGTTCGATGGAGCCGGCCAGATCGGCGGTACGGCCCACCGCAGTGGACTCGGCGACCCGGCCCACCAGCACCTCCACCACCCGGAATCCGGCGAAGCTGACCGCGGGCTCCCCCGGCATGCCCTCGGCGCTGTCGGGTATCGCCAAGGTCCACAAACCGGCGAAGGCCTCCGGGTCGGGGCCGGCCGATGTCGTCTCTGTGGCGCCTGTGTCCGTCGATGGTGCGTCGGCGGCGGGCTCGGCAACCGGAGGGGTGTCCGATGAGGTCGTTGTAGCAACTGTGTCTGTCGGTGGGGTGTCGTCGGTCGTCGGGAGATCCGGCGAGCCACCCGAAGCGTTGATGGCGATGTCGGTGTTCATCGTTTCTGCTTCGACGCCCGCGCCAGTTGACAGCTCACCGTCGGGGCCGGTTGTCGATGTCATGCCGGGGTTCTCGGAGAGCCGGGTGGCCGGCGAAACATCGATATCGTCGAGGGAAGCTGCCTCGAGTTGGGCTACAGCCGCCTCCAAGTCAACGGCTTCGGGACCATCGTCGATCCACCACAAGAGAGCAGCGGTCGCCAGAGTCACGATCGCGACTCCTGCCCAGATCGAGATCTTGACGAACTTCTTCATCTATTTGTCTTCTTGCAAAGTTTGTCTCTCACCCGTTACCGAGACCGATGTCTCTGCCGCCCCGAAGGTGGGCAGCCACCGTGCGAGAGAATGAAGATAAGCACAACCGGGCCGTAGGAACTGCGCGTCCCTTTCTTTAGGAGTAGGAACGGGTCCCGGGGGAGGAAGTCCCCGGGACCTGTTCGCACAAGCGGCAGAGTGAAGGTGATGCGGTTGCTCAGTGGCCGTGACCATCATCCTCATCTTCAGAATGGGTATGAGCAATCTCCGCCTCGGAGTGGGTGTGAGGAATACTCTCATCAGAGTTCGCATAACTGCCGTCCTCCGCATGCGTATGATCGCCCTCCTCATCCTCAGAGTGCATGTGAGCAACACCCTCATCAGAGTGGGTATGGGCAACACCCTCATCAGAGATCGCATAACTGCCGTCCTCCGCATGCGTATGATCGCCTTCCTCGTCAGAGTGCATGTGAGCAACACATTCCTCCGAGTGGGTGTGAGCAACACCCTCATCAGAGATCGCATAACTGCCGCTCTCCGGATGCGAATCACTGCCAATCTCCCCGGCGGTAGCGCTACCCACCACCACATCGGTCAGCGCTGCTTCCGGAACGGCCAGGCTTTTGTAATAGTCTCCACCCGTCACCGGGTCGGAGCCTGCTTCCGCCAATGCCAGGGAGGCAACCCCCAGCAGCGCTACCACGCACGCCGGAAGAATCGCTTTGCGCATGTCCTTCTCCTTTCTGTCGCGGACCATGCACCAACCACCATCCCAGCCCATCCTGAACCGCCCCTGAGATAAGGCTGAACACCCGATGAGAAAGATGGCGAGGGGCCCGGCGGTAACGTCCCCAGGCCGGATCTGCCGGCTAGAAGCTTCCCAACTCTCCCAGCCGGATCCGGTCGACCGCCATGATCAAGAGCGTCACGGTCGCCGCCAACACCACCGCCATCGCCATGGCGCCGGTGTAGCTGACCGCCCCCGGGCGTCCCAGCAGCCGGAAGATCAGGGCGGGCACGGTGATGGTGTCGGGACGGGCTATGAAGGCCGTGGCGCCGAACTCCCCCAGGGAGACCGCCGCCGCGAACCCCGCCCCCACCGCCACCGCCCGCGCCGCGATCGGCAGGTCGACCTCCCGAAACACCCGCCAAGGAGAGGCCCCTAAGACGGATGCCGCCTCCCGCAGGCCGGTCCCGACCGAGCGGAGCATGGGGGTGACCGTCCGCACCACGAACGGCACGGCCACCAGGGCGTGGGCAAGCGGTACGAGCACCACCGTGGCTCTCAGGTCAACCGGCCAGTCCAGGGCCACCAGCATTCCGAATCCCACGGTCACCGCCGAAGCGCCCAGCGGCAGCATCAGCACCACATCGAACCACCGGGCTGCTCGGCCCTTGCCGGAAACTATCACGGTTGAAGCGCACAATCCCACCGTCACCGCCACCACCGCGGTGGCCCCGGCGTACAAGAGCGAGTTGACCATCGCCCGACCGGGCGTCACGGCCAGCGGGCCCGGGTCCGCCACGAAACGCCAGCCGGCTCCGCCGGAGCGGAGCGAGCGGACCACCAGCATTACCAGGGGAACCGCCAGGGCCCCGAGGGTCCCCCAAACCGCCGCTCCAACCCCCAATCGCTCCCCAAGACTCTGTGGGCGCTGCAGGTTGCGGATCTCCGCCTCCAACTCCAGTCCCACCGCTGTGCGCTCCTGGTAGCGGGAATACCAGGCCAGCACCGCGGTCACCCCCACCAGTTGCAGTATGGCCAGGGCGGCCGCGGCGGGAAGGTTCAAAAACACCACGGTCTGCTGCCAGATCTCCACCTCCAGGGTTCGGTATCGAAGCCCTCCCAGGATGAGCACCACCCCGAAGGAGGTGAACGTGAACAGGAAGACGATGGCCGACGAAGCGGCCAGGGCCGGGCGGAGGAGCGGGAGGGTCAGCTTCCAGAACACCTGGCGGGGGTTTGCCCCCAAAGTCCGGGCGGCCTCGAACAGGGACCGGTCGATCCTGGCCCACACACCTCCCACAGTGCGCACCACGACCGCCACGTTGTAGAAGACATGGGCGGCCAGGATGGCCCACACGCTTCCTCCGATTCCCAACGAGAGAAAGGCCGACGCCACCACCACCGTGGGCAACACGAAGGGCGCGGTCACCAGGGCCTTGGCCAGGGCGCGGCCCGCAAACCTGAACCTCGCGACGGCCCAGGTGATCGGGGCGGCGGCCACCAGGGTCAAGACCACCGAGGCGGCGGACTGCCACACCGAGAACCACAGAGCGCTCCGTAACCCCGAGTCCGCTAAGACCTCCCCGAAGGCACCGAACGCTCCCTCCTCCCCAAGGGAGAGGCCCAGGATGCGAGCCAGGGGATAGAGGAACAGGTAACCCAGGAAGGCCACCGCCACCCCTGCGGCCACCCAACGGTAGGTCATCTGCACCCTGCGGACCCGACCCGCATCCGGTCAGCGTTGCGTCCGAACAGACCGGCTATCCCAGCACCAACTCGGTCCACTCCTCTATCCACCGTTCTCGATTCTCATCGATCAACCCAGGATCCACGGACGCCGGTTCCTCGGGCAGCGCGGTGTGTTCGACGAATTCTGGAGGCAGGGAGGCATCCGTGTTGGCCGGGAACACGAACCACGTGAGGGGGATCTGCTCCTGGAATTCCACCGACAACATGTAGTCGATCAGGTCGCCGGCCGCCTCGGGGTACTCGGTCCCCTCCAGGATCCCGGCGAACTCGATCTGGCGGTAGCAGCCTTCCGTCACCACCCCGGTGGGGGCGATGTCGGTGGGCGGATCGGAGTAGATCACCTCGGCCGGCGGAGAGGAAGCGTAGGAGACCACCAGCGGGCGGTCGCCTCCCCATCGGGTGAAGGAGGCGTAGTAGGCGGTGTCCCAGTCGGGAACCACTTCCACGTCGTTGTCCACCAGGGCTTGCCAGTAGTCCTTCCAGCCGTCCTCCCCGAACACCGCTATGGTGGTGAGCAGGAACGCCAGCCCCGGGGAAGAGGTGGCCGGGCTCTCCACCACCAACTGGCCCCGGTAACGCTCGGTGGTCAGGTCCCGCAGGTTGCGGGGCGCACCTGCATCCGCGATCACGCCCCGGTCATAGTTGAGGCACACGTCGCCGAAGTCGATGGGAGTAACGCGGTTCTCGGAGTCCAGACGGATGTTCTCGGGAGTCTTGTCCAGCAGGTCGGACCGGTGGGAGCGGAAAATGCCGGCGTCCAGGGCCCTGGAAAGGAAGGTGTCGTCCACCCCGAACAGCACATCGGCAAGAGGATTGTCCTTGGTCAGGATGGCCTGGTTGACCAGGGAGCCAGTGTCTCCCGCCGGCACGATCTCCACCGCGATGCCGCTCTCGGCCGTGAACGAAGCAAAGGTCTCCTCGGTCACGCCCCCTCCGAAGGAGTCGTGACTGATGATTGTCAGGGTCTCGGGATCGGCATCTCCGCAGGCTCCCAGGGCCAAGGCCGTGATGATGATACCGACCGCCAGTTTTGCACGCATTGGGGGCTCCTTGTCTTGTGCAGGGAGCCCGAGAAACTGGGTGTCTCTCTGTCAGAGAGCTTCCTTCGCCGGCATTACCCGGATCAGGTGCTAACGGTCGGAGGAACACATCCTCCCTCTCAGCCCGGTCTCACCGAGCTCCCGTGTTTGCTGGCCTCAATGATAGTGGTCAAAGAGGCGGGGGACCCCCGAATCCGGGTCCCGAAGCAACTGGTAGTCCACCTCCCGGACGCCCAACGACCTGGATTCAGCCAGCACCCTGGCCTGGGGGGCGACGGCGGTGGCGATCAACACCCCTCGGACCGGCGTGAGCCGCGGGTCGAGCTCCAACTGGGCGACGTACCGGGTCAACTGCTCGACTCCCGACATCTCACCACGCCGCTTGACCTCCACCGCCACGGTCCCTCCCTCCGGATCGGTACAGAGCAAATCGATAGGCCCGATGGCGGTCGGATACTCTCGCCGGATCAGCTTCAAGCCCGGGCCGATCACCTCCGGATTGTCAGCCAGCAACTCCTGTAGATGGGTCTCGACTCCGTCCTTGGAAAGACCCGGATCCACGCCCAACTCATGGGAGATGTCGGAGAACACCTCATGGATGGTGATCTCCAAACGCTCGCCCTTGGGATTGGTTACCAGCCAGGACTCCTCCCCCTCTTCCAGCGTGTTGGGAGCCGACATCCAGTTGAGTGGTTTATAGGCGCCCCCATCGGCGTGAACCGCCACGCATCCGTCCGCCTTGATCATTATCAAGCGCCGGGACCGGGGAAGATGGGCGTCCACCCGGCCCTGGTAGTTGACCGTGCACTCTGCGATCACCAGCCTCATGGCTGGACGGCGCCCGCCCCCAGTATTCGCAGCGCCGCCGCCTCGGCGACGATCGCCCTCTCCAGTTCCCCCAGGTCCAGGCTCTCGTTGGGAGCGTGAATGCCCGAGCCGGGGTCTCCGATCCCAGCCAGCAAGAGGGGGGCATCCGGAAACACCCTTGCAAAGGACGCCAGGAAGGGAATGGTCCCGCCCTCCCCCTTCTCCACCGGAGCAACCCCCCACGCCGCCTCCAAACCCCGCCGCCAGGCGTCGATGGCGGGGTGAGAGGGGACCTGTTGGAAGCCTTCCGCCTCCTCTACGAAGTCCACCTTCAACTGCGCTCCCCATGGCAGGTTCTCCCTCAAGTGCTCGGAAAGGGCCCGCCGGGCCGTCTCGGGGTCCTGTCCCGGGGCGGTTCGCACGCTCACCTTTGCCCTGGCCACGGGCACCAGCAGATTTATGGCCTCCGACATGGGAGGAGCGTCCACCGCCAGGACCGAGATCGCCGGTTTGGTCCACAGCCGGGATGCCGCCGAACCCGTCCCGATGGTCTCCAAGCCGGCCACGGCCCCCAGGTTCTCGGCCAGATCGTCCACCGGCATCTCCAAATCTGTCACGTCGCTTCGCACCAGACCCTTCACCGCCACGTCGCCTTCTTCGTCGTGCAGGGTGGAGAGGAGGCGGACCATGGTGGTTATGGCATCGGGGAACAACCCCCCGAAGACACCGGAATGCCCTCCGAGTCGGGCGGTTCGGACTTCCACATTGCACCCCACCAGTCCCCGGAGGGAGGTGGTGATGGCCGGAACCCCCACTGCCCAGTTGCTGGCGTCGGCTATCACCACCGCATCGCAAGCCAGCAATTTCTCATAGCGCTCCAGGAATGCCTCCAGGTTGGGCGAGCCGATCTCCTCCTCCCCCTCCAGGAAGACTTTCATCCCCACAGGCGGCGACCCGCCAAACGCCCTGGCGGCCCCCAGATGTGCGATCACCCCGCATTTGTCATCGGCCGTCCCCCGGCCGTACATGCGACCTTCCTTCACCACTGCATCGAATGGCTTAGTCTCCCACACCTCGAGATCGCCGACCGGCTGGACATCGTAGTGGGCGTAGAGAAGCACGGTGGGGGCGCCCTCGGGGCCGGGCACATGGCCGTACACGGCCGGATGTGCATCCTCGACCTCCAACAACTGGACGTCCCTGTACCCAGCTTCCGCCAGGAGCCGGGCACACTCCTCCCCCGTCCTCCTCACGTCGGCGGTATGGGACCCGGAGGCGCTGATCGATGGAATGGCCACCAACCCGGCCAGATCCCTAACCAGGTCCGGAAAAAGAGACGAGACCGCTTCCCGCAGGTCCCGGTGTGAGTCGGCGCCCTGGCTCATCGCCACTCCCACCCGGTCTTGGACACGCCCTCCGATACCTTGCGTCGCATTCCGGGAAGATTACTCAGGCCGGGCGGGGATTGGCCAAAGCAACGCCGACCCGCCATCATCTACGGGTACGGTGAATGTGAGACTGGCAGGCATCCCCCTCCGGGTGAAGCCCTCCTTTCTGGTGGTTGTGTGCCTGCTGGGGATGCCGATCGTCCGGTACCCGACGGCCGAGCCTCTCGAACTCATAGGGCGACTGGCAATATGGATCGGGGTGGTGCTGGTGTCCGTGGTCATCCACGAATTGGGACACGCCCTCCTGGCCCGCCGATTCGGGGCCGAGGTGACCATGGAACTGTGGGCCCTGGGCGGGCTCACCACCTGGCAGCCCGTGTCCCGGCCGCTCACCCCTGTCAGGCGGGCCGCGGTAGCCGCCGCCGGGTCGGCCTTGGGATTGGTGGTGGGCGGCGCGGTCTACCCGCTGTGGAAGGTGGCGGGACCGCCGGTCGGTCTGGCGTCCCTCGCACTGGGCTGGATAGTGTGGGTGAACCTGGGCTGGGGCCTGATTAACTGGTTGCCGATCCGGCTCCTCGACGGCGGCCACATATTCCGTGGAGTTATCGACGCGTTGTGGCCGAAGCGCGCCGAGCGGATCGCCAACCTGTTCTTTCTCTTCTCCTCGGCGGCGGCCGCTATCGTCGCCTTCCGCCTGAGGTTCCCGATAGCCGGCCTGTTCGCCGCCTTCATGGTCATCATGGAAGTTCGACACCTGATAGGGGCTGCGCCCAGGACCAGGCGGCCTCCACCGCCTCCTCCCGAGCGCTTCCTGCTCGATCCCCCGTCCCCTCCCGATCCGGCCAGCCCGAAGGGCGGTCCACCCCGATAAGGTATGTAGCGACATGGACTTCTCATATACCCCCAAGGTCGAAGCTCTCCGGGAAAACCTCCGGAAGTTCGTCGAGGAACGGGTTATCCCGTCCGAGCCGATCTACGAACAACAGATCAGCGACTCCGGCAATCCCCATCACCATCCCCAGATAATCGAAGACCTCAAAGCTGAAGCCCGCGCGCAAGGTATGTGGAACCTGTTCCTGCCCGACGCCGAACACGGAGGAGGCCTTTCGGTAACCGAGTACGCCCCTCTGGCGGAGATCACCGGTCACAGCCCCGAGATCGCGCCCGAAGCGATCAACTGCTCGGCGCCCGACACCGGCAACATGGAGATCCTCCATATGTTCGGAACGCCCTACCAGAAGGAGCGCTGGCTCCATCCCCTGCTGGAAGGCGAGATCCGCTCCGTCATCTCGATGACCGAGCCTGATGTTGCCTCGAGCGACCCACGCAATATCCGCACGCGGATCGAGCGGGATGGAGATGACTATGTGATCAGAGGGCGCAAGTGGTTCTCGTCGGGCGCCGCCTCCCCCCGCGCCAAGATGGCGATCGTGATGGGGGTCACCAACCCCGATGCCGATCCGTACCGGCGCCAGAGCATGATCGTGGTGCCGCTTGACATTCCGGGGGTGACCGTCGAAGCCACTCCCACCGTGTTCGGATACCAGCATCGGGGAGGCCATGCCACAATTCACTTCGACCGGGTTCGAGTGCCGGCCGAAAACCTCCTGGGCGCCGAGGGATCGGGCTTCGCCATCGCTCAGGCCCGCCTGGGACCGGGGCGGATTCACCACTGCATGCGGGCCATCGGTGCGGCCGAGCGGTGCTTTGCGATGATGGTGAGCCGGGCCAAGGCGCGCACCGCTTTCCGGAAGACCGTGGCGGAGCAGGGGGTGGTCCGGGAGTGGATCGCCGAGTCGCGAATGCGGATCGAGCAGGCCAGGCTGCTGGTGCTGAAGACCGCTTGGATGATCGACAAGGTGGGAGTCAGATCGGCGCGGGTGGAGATCTCCGCAATCAAGGTGGTGGTGCCCGAGATGCTCTGCTACGTCGCCGACCGGGCCATCCAGGTATTCGGCGGGGCAGGCTTCACGGACGACTTCCCCCTGGCGCATTTCTACACCATGGGACGCTGGCTACAGATGGCGGACGGGCCCGATGAAGTGCACCGCCGTGCGGTGGCGCGGGCCGAGATAGGACGTTTCGAACCCGGGTTCGTCCCCGAGCCATACGTTTGGGATTGACCAAGGAAGGAACAGCAATGCTGGAGTACGACACCACTTTCGACTATTTGTGCCCCTTTGCTCGCAATGCCCACGAGGCGGTGGTCAGGGGTTTGGAGGAGGGACGACCCTGGAAAGTGAATTTCCGAGCGTTCTCCCTGGCCCAAGCCCATACCGCCGAAGGAGATCCCGCGGTTTGGGAGAACCCCGCGGGACAGTCGGGACTCGAGGCTCTTCAATGGGGAGTGGCGGTCCGCGACACCTGGCCGGAACTCTTCGGCAGGACTCACCTAGCCATCTACGCCGCCCGGCACGACCGCGGTCTAGATCTGGGTGACCCCAGGGTGCTGGCTGAGGCGGTGGCGTCCGCCGGATGCGATCCGGACGCGGTGGCAAATGTTGTGGCCACGGGGGAGCCCCTTTGCAAGATCGCCGGGGAGCACATGAAGGCGGTCAACGAGTGGATGGCGTTCGGGGTGCCGACTTTCATCACCGCCGGCCAGGCGGTCTTCATCCGGTTCATGGAGAGAGACCGGCTCGACGACCTCGACCGGGCTCTCGAGCTCCTCTCCTGGAACCGGCTCAACGAATACAAGCACACCACCGTTCCCCGTTGAGCGGACTCGGGAACAGTTCTCACCTGAAGCGACGGCCGAAGCCGCGGGGTATATCTCCGAACAACCGGCCTACGTGACCGCGTCGTGGGCATCCACTCCCACTATCAGGGTGACCAGCCGGTCCATGGAGATGTCCTCGGTGAGTTCAGCCACCTTCTGACCGTGCCTGAGAACGACCACCCGGTCGGCCAACTCCATCACGTGGGGCAGGATGTGGCTGATCAGCACCACCGCCACCCCGCTCCCGGCGATCTGGCGGGCGAGCCGGAGCACCCTCGATGACTCCCGGACTCCGAGAGCGGCGGTCGGCTCGTCCATGAACATTCCCGTCTTCGCCCAGAAAGCTCCCCTTGCGACCGCCACCGACTGCTGCTGCCCGCCTGACATCTCTCCGATGGACACGCCAGTGGAGCGGGGAATGTTGACTCCCAGGGCATCTATCTGGGTGAGGGCTTGAGCTTCCATCGCCCCCCTGTCGAGCATGCCGATCATTCCGGCCAACCCCTTCCTCACAATCTCCCTTCCCAGGAACAGATTGGTGACCACATCCCGGTCCGGAGCCAACGCCAAGTCCTGGAATATGGTCTCGATACCCAGGTCCCGAGCGTCGGCCGGGGTCCTGAGCACCACCGTCTCGCCGTTGACTCGAACCTCGCCCGCATCCGGGGCCACGGCTCCGGCCAGGATCTTGATCAGTGTGGACTTGCCGGCCCCGTTGTCGCCGACCAACGCGGTTATCTCCCCGGCGCGGATCTCGATGTCCACGTTGTCAAGCGCGGTGATCGGCCCGTAGGACTTGCTGAGACCTATTCCCTCAATGACAACTCGACCCTTATCAACCGACATCAGGCTTCCTCCGTTCCGGCGCGGAGTCCCCGGAAGACGCCCCTTCCCCCCAGCGTCCGCCCGGAGAGTTGATCGGTGGCCACGGCCGCCACCAGCAACAATCCCCTCGAGATGTCCTGGTAGGGCGCCGGCAGTCCCATCAGGTTGAGCGAATTGGCGATGATGCCCAGCAGCACTACCCCGAGAATCGTGCCGGTTATCGAACCGCGGCCTCCGGTCAGGGCCGTTCCGCCCACGATCACCGCCGCGATGATCTCCAGTTCCCTGCCCTGGCCGCCGTAGGGAAAGGCCGATCCGGCCTGGCTGGTGAGGACCACCCCGGCGAGCGCCGAGAAGAACCCTGAGGCCAGGAACACCCCCCAGGTGATCTTGGGCACGCTGATCCCGGCTCGGCGCGCCGCTTCGGGGCTGCTGCCCACCGCGTAGATGTGGGCGCCCACCTTGGTGTATCGCATCACGAAGCCGATCACGGCAAAGACCACCACCGTGTAGAAGACCGGTTTCGGAATGCCGAGGGCCGATCCCTGCCCCAGGGCGACATAGGACTCGGCAGGGATGAATATGGATCTACCACCGTTTACCAGAAACGCCACGCCCCTGGCGATAAAGGCCGTGCCGATCGTGGCGATCAACGAGTTGACCCGGAACTTCACGACGATCACCGCGTTGACGAGTCCCATCAGCAGGCCCACTATCAGGGCCCCGATGATCGCCACCGGCACCGGGAGTTCCTGGACCAGGAGGGCTCCGGCGGTCATCCCCGATATGCCCATCGTGGCCGCCACCGATAGATCGACGTTGCCTGAGATCAGCATTGGCGTGGAAACCGCTGCAACGATCCCGGTGATGGCCACCGCCCGGGCCACGTTCAGGAAGTTACCCGCCTGGAAGAAGAACGGACTGACCATGGTCATGACAATGCCGATTGCCACGATCGCCATGGCCAGCCCGAGCGAACGCCGACTCCCGCCGACGTTCGCTCGGATCCTACGGCTGGGGCCACCCGAATGTGGCTTCGGGCCAATCACAGTTCGATAAGACCTCTAATTGGTTATCAGCACTTCGCCTGGTCGATGGATGCTGCGTCCACCACCGTGGCCTGAGGATAGATCTCCGACGGGATCGGGTTCCCTTCCGCAATGTCCTGGGCGATCGCAATACCGTACTCACCCCAGAGCTGGGGAACGAAGTCCACCGAGGTGAGGAACGTGGGATCGCTGGCACACAGCGGACCAACCGATTCCTGGGAGAGACCCACGCCACCGGCGATCGAGGTCTCGGCGCGACCCGACTCGCGGAGGGCGTTCACCATCCCCAGAGTCCGCAGGTCGTTGATGCCGAAGCCCATGATGTTCCGGGTGTCGGGATGGGCGGTCAACCAGTCGGCCACGTTGGCCTGGTCGGTCACGATATCCGAGGGGCACTCGAGTTCGTGGATGTTGTCATCACCAACATCGAAGGACTCCTTGACCACCTCCCGGAATCCGATTATGGATGCGTAGGGACTGGTCCGGTCCTGCACGAAGGCCGAGTGGGAGCAGAGGAGCACGTCGACGTCGCCGGTCGTCCAACCCCTGCCTTCCGCCACCGCGATCAAGTATTCCGCCTGGGCGCGACCGACGGCGTACCACTCACCACCGCCGAAGAAGGGCTGTCCCTCATGCGGTACGGAGTGGGCTACGGCCGGGATACAGGCCTCTTTGTACTTGCTCATGATCGCCGGGTTCAGATTGGCGAGGACGTTCATGGAGAGGACCACATCCGGGTCATGCTGGACGACCAGGTCGGCAACCACCAGAGGCTGCTCCTCGCTCGGATACAGGTTGTCGAACTCGGTGACGTCGGTCTCCGAGGCGGCAGCCGCCACCCGGAAACTCTCGTTGGCCACGATCAGGGTGTCGAACACGTTGTCCTCCGGGGTCCAGGCAAACCGGTAATTGGCATTGCCGTCCTTGCGGAGCACCGCCTGATAGAAATCGGGGTGATCATCGGTCTCGACGAACGAGCAACTGGCCTCGTCCCACAGCATCCAGGTTGCGGCGGCCGCCTGCTCGGCATTGGCAATGGTCGTTGGCAACTCCATTATCACTTCGCCCAAAAGGCTGGCCGGCGCCGCGGTGGTCTCGGGCGCCGCGGTGGTCTCGGGGGCCGCAGTCGTTGCGGGCGCTGCAGTTGTTTCGGCAGCATCATCCGCGTCGCCGTTGCCGCAGGCTGAAATCACCAGGGCCAACGCCAACAACGTTGGTAATGCCGCACGTGGAAACCGTGACATAATCTCCTCCTTGAGGGTTTCGCTTCATTATTGCCAACCACCATTCCCCCTAAAGGCATAAGTAGGGTATTTTTTCCTCTACAACCCCCACTTAGACCTCTGGTAGCGTCTGTTTTGGTCATATGACCAAGCAATACTCGTGTGCCGACTACGGCTGGCCTTCACTCAAGCATCCCACGGTAATGGCGATTGCGCAGGACTTGGGATATCAGGGTCTCGACATCGGTATCTTTGGAGAAGTAACCCACGTCAATGTCTCGGACCTGGAGCGCCGGCGGCAGAAATCCGCCGGGATCAACAGGCATCTCAGCACCATGGGTCACCAGTGCTCCGATGTGTTTCTGATACCAAGCGTCGACCTGTCCTGTTTGACCCCGTCTCATCCGGATCCGGTCCAACAAGCCGAAGCAATCCGGATCTTTGAGCTGGCGGCTCTCCTGGACGGGAACCTGCAGGCGTCAGGTTTGACAACCTGTCCCGGCGTGATGCATGAGGGGGATACCTACCCACAGGCGCTGCGAAGGGCCGCCAAGTCGCTTCGAGCCCGGGTCGAGATAGCGTCGTGCCATGGACTCGAGTTGTCGGTTGAGCCACATTGGGGTTCCTGATCGATACGGCCGAGAAGGTGGGGGACCTGTTGGATGCGGTGGACGGGTTGACCCTGACTCTCGATGTCTCGATAATGTTCTTTTGCGGGATGACCACCGAAGAGATCGCCTCCTTTGCGCCGAGAACCCGGCACGTCCAGTCCCGCCCCGGCAGCCGTGACAAGGTCCAGGTACGGTTGAAGAACAATAAAACCGACTTCGGGCCCATCCTGGATTCCCTGCACGAAGCCTGCTACCGGGGGTGGATAGCCACGGAGTTCGTGTGGATGGAGAGGTGGGGATGCGATCAGGTCTACGTCACCGAGGAGTCAAGGCAGCTGCTTTCCCTCCTGAAAGGGGATTTCCGGCCGTCCGCCATTTAGAGCCCGACCGGTTCGCCCTTCAAAGCTGACCTGGGAAGGAGACCGGTCTCCCGTGACGTTCGGCTGATTCGTAGCAGGCATCCACCAGACGAAGCGTCTTCAGATTGTCCTGACCGGAGACGACCGGCTGTCTCCCCGCCCCTATGGCTTCCACTACTTCGCCCAAGCTCCGGGAGAATGCGTCCGGCACCCAGGAGGCGGGAGTCCTGGCAAGTTTTGGCGCGGAACCGGCGACTGCTTCGACCACCGAATCCGGACTCGGATCCGGGTAGGCATCCCAGATTCCGAGATGGGCGAAAAAGAGGCTGTCGGAGGTGGCGGCCCGCAGCGAGGCTGTATGCCTTCCCTCGAGTCGACGTGAGTCCCGGATTATCACCGACAACCCGTCGAAACCGACAATCGCATAGAGCGCCGCCTCCCCGGCGATCCCCGGAATGTCGGCGGGACCCATCCAGGCCCGGACTTCCCGGGGCTCCCCGAACAGCCAACGGGAGGTGTCGAGAAAGTGGATGGAGTTGAAGAGTCCCACGAAACGGGGGGCGTCCGCCAGCCAACGCGGCAAACCTTCCCCCCGCTCGATCGGCCAGACCAGATCGAAAGAAGCCCACTCCACCGATCGACCATCGGCGAATCGCTGGAACTCCAGGATCGCCGGCGCCCATCTCATCTGCTGGTTCACTGCCAGTACCCGCCCACGCGCCTCGGCGAGAGCCACCAGTTCAGCAGCCGTCTGCAGGTCCACCGCCAGTGGCTTCTGCGCCAGGACATGCTTTCCTGATTCCAAGGCAGCGACCACTATGTCCGGCTGGGCCTTGGGGGGTACCGCTATGTCCACCAGATCGATCGCAGGGTCCTCCAGCAGGTGCTCGATCTCCTCGACGGCGGGAACCCCTGCGGACTCGGCCAGGGTCTCCCGCTTGGAAGAAACGACATCGAAGACCCCGCGAAGTTCCACGGTCTGCTGGTTGGCGCCGTAGGCGGGCAGGTGGCCGGCTCGGGCGATTTCGCCGGCGCCAACCAGGCCGACGCCCAGCCGGGGGGAACTCACGAAGCCAACCGGACCTCGTGCAGGAGTTCATCACCCTCCACCGACAGCCGTCCCAGGTTGTGGCCGTCTCCGGCAATCCCCTCGCTTATCAGGCCGACCAGGGTCTCGGCATCCTCTCCCGCTTCGATCAAGGAGGGATCAACCAGGGCCTCGATGGCGTTGCGGTACGTGCCGACTCCCCCGGCGACGTCATAGTCGTTGAGGCGCAGGTGGCAGCGCCAGTACTCCTTCCAGGCCGTTCCGGGGTCGGTCGCCTTGCCGGGGTCCATCACGGCGAACAGTTCATAGCCCGAGCTCCTGACCACGTCCTCCATGACCTGATGACCCAGCGAGTTCCTCACCTCGAGCCAGAGCAGGGCAAGCCAGAAGCGGTAGACGTCGTGGATGGCGTCGCGCCATCCGAACAGGCACTCCTCGACCAGCTCTTTCGCCTCCGCCCGGTTTCCGCCTTCCACTTGTTGAATCAACCGGTCGAGGGGATGTGTAGCTATCCACACCAGTTGCTCGTCGGTCAGCCATCGCTTCGGACCGGCTACCTTGACCTCCAGACCCGCCCGATCCGGCAAGGGAAGATCAGCCCGTTCGTAGAACTCGTCGGGAGGGAGGTGACCGTCCTTGTAGGTGTGCTGCAGGCATATCCCCTGCTCCCGCAGCGGCGTCCAGCCTTCAACGATGAACACCGCCTTGTTGAAGCGCAGGGCGGCATGGCCCATCTCCGAGCAGTGGTTGCAATAACTCGGGTAGTCGCTCGACATGAAAGTGGAGAGAGTCGGGCGCACCGAGAGAGGTAGCGCCTTCTCGCCCTTGTATTTCCCCTCTTGGATCAAACGCATTCCGCTTCCGCATGGGCCCAGGATGAAAGTAAACCGCTCGGGATCCTCCACCAGTTCGAATTCGGTGGCATGCCAATGCCATCCGGCCGCGATATTGTTGAGCCGCTGCATTATCGGACCCTGGGAGTACTGGGGTATCTCCCCGTCACCCATCAGATTCAGAACCACCCGCCGACCGATGGCCTCACCTTCATCGGGCCCGGCAATCTGGATCCCTTCAGCAAGCGTCCTGGCCACTGCGTTGCGGAGACCATCGTGCACTATGACATATTCAGCTTTGAGGAGGGCAGCGATCTCTCGGCACCGGCTCGCCTCCCCGCCCTCAACTGCTTCGATCAGTTCGTCAAATCGGGTGGCGAGTGGCAAGGCCGAGTCCTTCCGGCTTCAACGCCCTTTGGTGCGGCGATGGTTGTTGTGCTCGTCTCCGGCATGCTAACGGCTTGATCGGCCTCCTACCGGCCCTGAGTGCCGATCTTTTTCCGCGGTCCCTCCAGCGGGAAGCGACAGCTCGGGATCGTCACCAACTGATCGGCTGACCGCATAAGATCCCTTCCATCCCTTAGCAATATCTTAGCAGGAATATATCAGATTTTCTGTATGTTATGCTTTATATAATCTGATATTTCTAGCATCAGCAGAAAGGAAGTGCCCATGTTGGCCAGGATTAATCCCCTCTTCGAGTCTCCATCCGCGGTCTCCAACACCCTCCCCGCCGAGGTCTACCTGGTGGACAACAACTTCGTGGTGACGGTGGACATGCCGGGGATGGACCCCGAGCTGATCGATGTGGAGGTGTCCAAGAACACCCTCACCATCTCCGCCCAGCGGGACACCGCCGCCGCCCGACCGGAGGAGGCCCGGGTGTTCTTCGTGGAGCGCCCCAGCGGGAGCTTTCGCCGCCGGTTCGTGATAGGGAACGACCTCGACATCTCCGAGACCACCAGCGCCTACCAGAACGGCGTCCTCACCCTGACCATCCCGGTCGCCGCTTCATCCCGGCCCCGCAAGATACCGGTCACCAACGGCGCCAACGGATTGCCCGCCTAGAGGCCGTCCGCAGAATCGCCCCGCCACGGGTCGCGGCAAAGCTCCTAGACTGCGACCCGTGGCCCTTTCCAAAGACCTGGCGGGA
>JAAXHN010000044.1 GCA_012270885.1 Acidimicrobiia bacterium
GCTTCAGCCAGCGCGGCCTCTACTTCGGCCAAGGCGGCCTGCGCTGCCTCGTCACCCTCGGAGGCGGCCTGCATTGTGGCCTGCAACTCCTCCTGGGCTGCGGTCAAGGCGGCCTGGGCGTCCGCGGCTTCTGCCTCTGCGTCCGCGGCGGCAGCAGCGGCGGCTTCTGCTTCAGCCTCTGCCTGGGCTGCGGCGGCCTCGGCCGCTGCCGTAGCTGCATCGTCCGCGGCGGTGTCGTCCGCTCCGCAGGCGGCGGCCACCATAGCCAGCAGGAGCGCTACGGCCCACAAACGGCTTTTGGAGATACTCATCGGATCATTGCTCCTTCTTCGTGGGTTTTCGGGTTTCTTCTTCAAAGAGAATAAAGGTACTTGGTTTCAAGTTAGTCGTCTAAATCGGCGCTATTTATCAACCCGCCATTCATACAAGGAATTCTTGATGGTTCAGGCTAGTTTTCGCGCTGGGATGTTGAGTTTGGCCGGCCGGACCGCGGTTATCACAGGAGCGGCTTCGGGGATCGGGCGTGCGATGGCTCGCCGCTTCTCTGCCGAGGGAATGGCGGTGGTGGCGGCGGACGTCGATGCCGACGCCCTGGACGGGTTGGCCGCCGATCCGGGTTTCTCCTCTCCGGTCAGGGTGGTCCCAACCGACGTTTCGGATCCGTCCTCTGTGGAAGCGCTGGCCGACCTGGTCTTCGGAGAGTTCGGGGAGGTGGGGGTCCTCTGCAACAACGCCGGGGTGGGACCGATGGGGACCATCTGGGAGGTCGGCGTCCCCGAATGGGAGTGGGTGCTGGGAGTCAACCTGTGGGGGGTGATCAACGGCGTCCGTTCCTTCATACCTCGAATGCTGGAAAGCGGCAAGGAGGGCCACGTGGTGAACACCGCCTCGATGGCCGGGCTGATCGCCGGGCGGGAGATGACCCGCTGGCGGCTGGGCGCTTATGCCGCCTCCAAGCACGCGGTGGTGGCCATCAGCCACACCCTCTTTGCAGAACTTCGTACTGCCGGAGCGCCGATCGGCGTCTCCCTTCTGTGCCCGGCGGCGGTGAACACTCGCATCTGGGACGTCGAGCGACTTCGGCCCCGATCAGGGTCCGAACCCGGCCACCCCTCTTCGGAGGAAGCCGAGCGGCTCCAGGCGCAGTTGCGCACCGGATTGGAGCTCGGGAACACCCCGGCGGAGGTGGCGGAGATGGTGCTGGAAGCCGTGGTGGAGGACCGCTTCTACGTATTCACCTCCCCCGGATCACCCCAGCAGGTCGGCCGTCACGTCGGTGACCTTCTCGACCTTCGCAACCCTCCGGTGCCCGGGCTGGATAGCCGCTAAAGAGAAGAGGGACCGGGAAGTCCCGGTCCCTCTTCGAAAAGCGCGTTGAGTTATCTCAGTTTGTGTAACGGAGGTACTCGTAGCGGGTCATGTAGGGGTTCCAGGGTGCGGGCAGGCCGATCCAATCGAGGTTGGAGGCGAACGCCAGCACCGAGTCCACATAGCCGATCGGGATGCCGAGCATCCGGTCGTAGATGTAGTCGAACACCGCACCTTCGGCCTCCGCCAGATCATCGGGGAAGATCTGTTGCACGCAGGTGTTCACCAGGTCGTTCAACTCCTCTGACTCTCCGGTGTAACTGAAGAAGTCATCCGTGCGGGTGTAGTAGCCCAACAAGACGCAGGGAGTGTCGAAGAACGGCGCCGAGTACACGAATGCCGCGTAGGCGCCTTCGTTGCCCGACAGTGCCTGATAGGTCCGGAAATCGGTCTGGGATGCCTCGATCTGAACGCCCAACGCGGCTTGCCACTGCTGGGCAACCGCCTGCATCACCGCGCCGGTATAGGTGAGCTGCGGGTGCTCGGCAAAGTCGACCGGGATCACCATCTGGGAGGGATCGGGGTAGCCGGCCTCGGCCAGGAGCGCCTTGGCGGCTTCCGGATCGTAGGAGTCGACTTCGCAGTCGGGGTTGTATCCGGCGGTCGTCGGCCAGAACGACTGCACGCAGGCGCCTTCGGTGGTGCCTCGCCCGCCGAACAGGAAGTCGATGATCTCCTGGCGGTCGATGGCCAGCGACAGGGCCTGACGCACCTTGATGTTGCTCTCGTCGTCGTCGGTGGCCCACGGAGGGGTCTTCTCGGGGTCGTACTTGGGATTCAGGTACTGACCGGGAAGGTAAACCGACGGGAAGCGCACTCCCGAGAGGGAGACCACCTTCAGGTCGGGGTCGGCATCCAGGCGGGGGATGTCGTCGAAGGTGGTGGGCGCCATCTGCGCCTCGCCGGCGTCCATCATGGCCGCCATCGTGGCTTGTTCGTTGACCACACGGACCTCGATGATCTCAATGCCGGGTGTGACTCGCCAGTGGTTGTCCACTGTTTCAAAGGCCACCGAGACATCCAGTTCGTGACTGTGGAACTCGAAGGGCCCGGTACCGATCGGGCGGAAACTGGCCTCGTCTCTCCCCACGGTTTCCACGTAGGTCTTGGAGACGATCGGCATGGCGGGGATCACTTCATTGAGGAAGTTGGGCATGTTCGGATTGGGGTTCTCAAGGTTGAGAATCACCGTGTAGTCATCCGGTGTCTCGATGCTTGTGATTCCTATGAAGTCCGGCCGGTTGGGGTTCCTGCTGTCTTCCAGCACCGACAATTCGAAGCTGAACTTCACGTCGGCGGAAGTCAACTCCCCCCAGCCGTCATGGAACTGCACGCCCTTGCGCAGACCGAACGTGAACTGGGTGAAGTTCTCGTTGTGAGACCAGGTCTCCGCAAGTTGGCCGCTGCCCTGCACCACGTCGCCCGTCTGGTAGTCGCGGCATAGCAGGTACTCGTACATGGGCATCACAGTTGCCTGGCTCTGGAATGGCGCAGTTGGGCCGAGCCAGTTCTGGTCGCCGATGCTGCCGAAGGCGAACACCACGGTGCCGCGGGCGGTCTGATCCGCCGTGGACGGGGGAATGCAGGGATGGCCTTCCTGGGCCAGGTTGGTCCGGGCGGCCGCTTCGGCGGCGGCGATGGTCGCTTCGGCGTCCATCGCGGCTTGTTCGGCGGCCTTGGCGGCTTCCTCGGCGGCCATCTCGGCCTCTACGAGGGCCCTGGCCGCTGCCTCGGCCGCTTCCTCGGCTTCGGCCAGAGCGGCCTGGGCTTCTTCGTCACCCGCTGCAGCGGCTTCCTTGACAGCCTCCAACTCAGCCTGGGCCGCGGTCAGTGCTTCGGCGGCGGCTTCCTCTGCTTCAGCCGCCATGGCCTCGGCTTCGGCGGCGGCTGCCTGGGCGGCGGCTGCCTCGGCTTCGGCGGCTGCTTGCGCTGCCGCTGCCGCTTCGGCCTCGGCTTCGGCGGCTGCCTGTGCTGCCGCTGCCGCGTCAGCCTCGGAGGTGTCCTCCGCTCCACAGGCCGAAGCCACGAGGGCCAAGGCAGCCAGCACTGCCAATATCCTTAATGTGGTCTTTCTCATCGTTTTCCTTTCCGAGTTGGCCAACTCAAAACGGGTGTTTCCTTTTTTGTTCTTTGCCAAATAGTAGACGACTGAATTCCGGCGGTTACCGGGAGGGCCGGGAGACCGCGTGACCGGTTCCGATGGCGGAGAGATCCTTCCCGACCAGTCCCAACTGCTCCAGCCAGCGCATGGAGTCGAACCCCACCCAGTGCTCCACGATCTTTCCGTTCTCCACCCGCTGGACCATGACGGCCTGCACCCGGACCTTCTTCCCGGTGGGAGGCGCCCCCATCACTTCCCGGACGTGGGTCCCCTCCCAGGTCCACACCATGGTGGCCTTGTCGCCCTCGGCGGTGAGCACGTCGATGGTGGTGAGACCGTCGGGGAAGTTCTGACCGACCGAGACGAACCGCTCAAACCAGGGTCGGTATCCCTGTGTCAACCCCGGAATGCCGTGCAGGATGATGTCGGGATGTACCAACTCCTCGAACAACTTCCACAGACGGTCCTTCCAGGACTCGTCGGACGGGTCCGTAAGCGGGAAGTCCTTCTCGCAGTCGAGCGTGAAACGCTTCACGATCCGGCGGGTCTCCTCGGTCTGCGGATCTGCCATGGTCAAAGCTCCCTTCTCTTCAGTTAACGGAGAGATCCGAAGAGATCACTCCCAGTTGCTGGAGCCAACTGAGCTGGTCGATCACCGCCCAGTGCTCGACTATCTGTCCGTTCTCCACTCTCTCGATTGTCATGCCCCGAACCGCCAGTTTGATCCCGGTGGGAGGGATCCCCATAAGCGGCGCCGAGTGGGTGGCCTCCCAGGTCCAGTCGACCGCCGCCTTGTCGTTCTCCACGACCATGACGTTCAGGGTGGTGGCCGAGTCGGGGAAGGCGATCCCGAGTTTCTCGTAGAAGTCATACCAGAGGTCTCTTCCCCGCGGGACCCCGGGAACGCCGTGCAGCACGATGTCGGGGTGGACCAGTTCTTCGAACAAGGCCCCGAGGTTGGTCTTGAAGACCTCCAGGTTGGCGCTGGTGACGGGAAAGTCCTTCTCTCCCTCGATTATGAAACGCTCGACGACCGCTCGGGTCTCTCCTGTACTGGACATCGTGCTCCTTTGGGATAGGGGTCTAGGCGAATGTGAGAAGGCGCCGGGGGTTCTCGATGAGGATCCGGTCAATCAGGTCCTGGTCGAATCCCTTGTAGCGCATCAGTTGCTGGACGGTATCGGGTATGTGCTGCCAGCCGAACCCCCCGTAGCGGCGATACCAGTGCTGGAGCGCCAGATCATGGGAGATCAGGAGTTGGTTCTCGTAGCCGGCCTCGGCCAGGGTCGTGAGGTAGTTGAGCCGCACGGCGTCGTTGGGGTCGTCGATCGGCCCGCGCTGGCGGTGGGAGGCCTCCCTTCCGAAGCCGTCGAGCAGGAGGGACGCTCCCGTGGCGGCCAAATCCAGGAAGGGCTTGGGGTCGAAGGAGTGGGGAGCGGGCCGGGAGGGGAGCCGGTGCTCAACATGGGAGAAGGCAATCCGGGAGAGGTCGCCTCCCTCCTCCTCGATAATCCTGATGGCGTCCCACACCGAGTCGGGGCTGTAGCCGGGATGGATCGAGAGACCGCAGCCTGTCTCGTTCTGCGAGCGGATCGAGGCCCGCAGCGACTTCTCCTCGTTGGGATGGAGCGGCCAGGACAACCCGACCTCTCCGATGATTCCGGCCTTGATGCCTCCCGCCACGCCGTCGACGAGGTCGCCCGTGATCAACTCCTGGAGGCGGGTGACGCTCAGATCCGACATGTTGGCCGGATGATGGTGCTGGGAGTAGAACCCGGTGCCCATTACGACTTGCACGCCCGTGGCCCGGGCGATCTGCACCAGCCCTCGGGGGTCGCGCGCCAGCCCTCGGGGGGTCTGATCAACCAGGCACGACCCCCCGTGGCGCTTGAATAAGTTGGCCTCGTAGATGACGTCGTCGATGTCCGTCAGCCGGTAGTTGCCGTAGAAGAACCAGTAGCGTTCGATGTCTCCCCGGGTTTCAAGCGTGACGGGCTGTCCCCATTTGGCGGTGAACGAGGCGGCAACCCCCGGACCGTTCTGTCCCGGTTCCAATCCCGCTTCGGGCTGAGCGGAGGCTCTCTCCACCGACTCGGTTGAACCCAGGAGGGCCGTGGCGGAGGACGCTCCCATGGTCATGTCGATCAGCACATGCTCGTGGGGGAGGGTGATACCCACCTGCTCGGGCGGGACCAGTCCCAGCACTGTCTGGATGGCGCCGGAGCTGGTAGGCATGGATCAACATTGTAGAGAAAGGGGTGCCGCCGACGAAGACAGGCACCGTACCCGTGGGATGCCGGCCAGTTCGGCGGCGTACGCTACGAAGTCGGCGGCAGTCTGGTCACGGGGAAGGCAACTCCCCTCCGGCATGTAGCCGATCTTGGCTCGCAGCCCGGCGGCGTCCCTGGAAACCGGTGTTCCGAACACCGCCACCTCCCCCGAAGTCGGGGTTGTCAACCCCAGCAGCAATCTGATCAGAGTGGTCTTGCCCGCCCCACGATGCTCCCGGCCTTCAAGCCAAGCTGTTGCCGGTCAGAACTACGAATGCTAGGCGAAGGTCAGCAGCCGTCTGGGGTTCTCGATGAGGATCTGGTCGATCAGGTCCTGGTCGAATCCCTTGTAGCGCATTAGTTGCTGGACGGTCTCGGGGATGTGCAGCCACCCGTGGCCGCCGTACTTGCGCTGCCAGTGCTGGAGGGCCAGGTCGCTCGAGATCAACAGCTGCTCGCGGTGGCCGGCCTCGGCCACGGCCATCAGGTAGTTGAGCCGGATGGCGTCGTTGGCAAAGTCCACGGGGCCGCGCTGGCGGTAGGACTGCTCCCAACCGAAGCAGTCGATGGAGAGGTTTACGCCGGTTTTGGCCAACTCCACGAAGGGCGCGGGGTCGAAGGAGTGGGGCGCGGGCCGCGACGGAAGCCGGTGTTCGAGATGGCAGATGACGGTCCGGGAGAGGTCGCCCCTCTCCTCCTCCACGATCCGGACGGTGTCCCAGATGGAGTCGGCGCTGAAGCCGGGGTGGATGGACAGGGCCGCGCCGGTCTCTTTCTGGGAGCGGACCGACGCCCGGAGCACCTTCTCCTCGTTGGGATGGAGCGGCCAGGTCAACCCGACCTCTCCGATGATCCCGGCCCTGATGCCTCCCGCCACGCCATTGACTATGTCGCCGGTGATCAACTCCTGGACCCGGGAGACGTCCAGCTCCGACATGTTGGAGGGGTGGAACTCATAGGCGTAGAAGCCGGTCCCCATAACCACGTGCACCCCGGTGGCCCGGGAAATCTGCGCCAGTCCCCGGGGATCGCGGGCCAGTCCGCGGGGGGTCTGGTCCACCAGGCAGGTCCCGCCGTGCCGTTTAAAGAGGTTGGCCTCGTAGATGACGTCGTCGATGTCGGTGATCCGGTAGTTCCCGTAATAGAACCAGTGACGGGCGATGTCGCCCCGGTTCTCCAGGGTCACCGGCTGTCCCCATTTGGCGGTCCAGGTTGCCGCAACGCCCGGTCCGTCCTGTCCCTTCTCCCACCCCGCCTCGGGGATCTCGGCCGCCTTCTTGGCCGATTCCCCGGAGTTCACGAGCGCCATGGCCGAGGACTGGCCCATGGTCATGTCGATCAACACATGCTCGTGGGGGAGGGTGATGCCCAACAGGTCGGGGGAGACAGTCCCCAGGACCGTCTGGACGTTGCCTTTTTGCACATTCGTCGAAGCCATGTTGAGGGGAGCGTAACAGGGAGGCGTGAGAGTCCTTCCGCCCTTCTTATGATGTTTTCTGCGGGGTCCCGTCAGTCTAAGGGGACGAGTCGGATGTCCGAGGAGGACACCTGCGGCGCCGTCGGAGTCGGAAAGGAATGCCCGGAACATGAGAGTGGAGCGAGAGATCCAAGCGGTCGACCTGCACGCCGCCGGAGAGCACGCTCGGGTGATCGTCGGCGGAGTGCAGGATGTGCCTGGAGCCTCCATGTTCGAGAAGATGCAGTACCTGGAACGGCACGCCGACGGTCTTCGAAAGCTGATGCTACGGGAACCCCGCGGGTACCCGGCCGCCAACTGCAACCTGCTCCTCCCTCCCACGGTTCCCGAGGCCGACGCCGGATTCGTGATTATGGAACAGACCGAATACCCGCCTATGTCGGGGCACAACACGATGTGCGTCGTCACCACTCTCATCGAGACCGGCATTGTCCGTTCACGTGAGCCGGTGACCGAGTTGACCCTGGAGACCCCCGCCGGTTTGATCGAGGCCGAAGCCCGGGTGGAGGGAGGCAAGGTCACCTCGGTGACCCTTGAGAACGTTCCCGCCTTCCCGGTCCATCTGGGCGCCACGGTGGAGATCCCCACGTTGGGAGAAGTGGAGGTGGACGTGTCGTGGGGAGGGATGTTCTTCGCGATCGCCGATGCCCGGCGTTTCGAAATCTCCATCCTCCCCGAGAACGGTCGGGCCCTGGCCCGCCTGGGCGCCATGGTCAAGCAGGCCGCCCGGGAGCAGTTGGAGGCGGTCCACCCCGAGAATCCCGAGATCCGCCAGGCCAGCATCGGCATGCTCACCGAGCCTTTCGACCGGGGGAGGGGAGAGGCCAAGACCGCGGTCACCCTGGCCACCGGGGACCTCGACTGGGACCGACCCGAGACATGGACCGGCGCCCTGGATCGCTCCCCTTGCGGCACCGGCACCTCAGCCAGATTGGCCGTCCTCCATGCTCGCGGCGAGTTGGCCATCGGCGAAGACTTCCGCCACTACGGCCCGCTAGGCACCGTCTTCACAGGACGTTTGATCAGAGAGACAAACGTTGGCGGAGTCCCAGCCGTGGTGCCCACCATCACCGGCACCGCCTGGATCACCGGCCGGGCCCAATACGTCCTGGACCCAACCGATCCCTTCCCCGACGGCTACACCATAGGCGACATCTGGGGTTGACTGGACGATGGGTTGGTCAAACAGGCCGGTAGTGAAAACCGCGTCCTCGGCCCGATGCCGAGGAGGGAACGAGTCGGCCCTGTTCCGCCAGTTCCTTGAGGCGCTTCACTGCTGTGGCCTGTGAGACTCCGGTCATCTCGCAGTATTCGCTCGAAGAAATCCGGTTCCGCTCTCGTGCCCAAGCCAGGGCAGACTCGGTTGACTCGCGGATCCTTCTCAACCCGAGTGCGGACATCGTCTGCCAACTCAGCCTCCAAGCAGGCGGGGTGTTGCGGGGAACCTCGATGGGGACGAGCAGTGGGGCTTGCCCTGCAGAATCCGTCGCCGTCGGGTTTGGTGCTCGAACAAAGGAAGCCGGTTGAAACCCGAATCTGTAGGCGGCCACCCTGCGCAGGGCTTCTCCGGTGTCATCTCGGGAACGTTGCAGCAGCGCCGCGCAAGACTCAACAGTGAGATACAGGGATTCCCGCGAGGCATGCCATACCAGCAGGGCGGCATCCACATCGTCCAGTCCGGTTTGGGAGACGAGGTTGACGAAGAACTTGTACCACGTTTCGTTGGCCCGTCGTCCGTAAAGATCGATGCGGACTGCCGGATCGGGGAGGTTCTCGATCAGTGGGGGCCGGCTGCCGATGCGGATCATTTCTGCGAACATCATGTCCACCCCGACTCCCTCCTGTTCCACGAGTCCGATCTTGCGCATCGCAGTCGTGAACGTCCGGTACCGCGGCACGGACGGGTGGGTGATGATATTGTCTTCGGTTACCCCTCCGATGAGGCCGCCGGGAGAGGAGACCCGGAAATGGTTTCCTATGTGTTCCACCACTGTCGGATGGGGTAGGCTCCAATCCCGGTGACATACCGCATTCAGGATGCTTTCTCGAAGCGACCGTTCGGGAACGGCCCGCACTCTGTGGACTTGAAGCCCTACGGTGATTTCGGTGAGGGGGTTCTGCCGGTTTGCTTCCGCTTCAACTTCGAGGATTTCCTCAAGGAGGGATCTCCCACCGCGCGCAATCCGTGAGGTGGAAGGTCCGCCCGGAACATGCCGATGTGAGTAGTCAATCGTTGGCTGGTCTCGCGTTGACAGTAGCATCTCACCAGCCTTGTTGAGGTGCTTGCCCTCACCCGTTACCAGTCCGAGACGTCCCAGCAAATCACGCAGAGATAAGTCGGCCTTGGTAGGGTCGCTTCTCAGGAGTTGATTCCTCAACGTAAGTTCCGCGGTTTTGGACACCCCGCTGATTGGGAAGCTGGATGGCTGGTAAGAAGGATCCACTGCCAGGTTGGCGAAGAGTCCACCCAATAACTGGGTTGATGTGACCGGCACGCACCTGGCACCCACGCGGTGCTGGTAATTGCCACGGAAGGGCACCGGCTCGACAGCTTGAGGAGCGTCTATCACCAGCAGCAATGCTCCATTAACCCCAACTGTCCGAATGTCGACAGCCAGCTTTCGATCGGTCAGGTCGTAGATTCTGCTTCTCAACCACTGCGGGTCGGTATTTGCTCCGATGATCCGAGCCGTCTCGTCCTCGATGCCGACGATGAGCGTCCCACCACCTGGAGAATTGGCCATGCAGGCCGCGGCTTTGGCAAGTTGTTTCGCTGCTTGTTCGTTGTTCCTGGATCCGGGTAGGATCGACCCATCCTGAGCTCGCCGCCCTGCTTCTTCTTTGACATCGACAGCCTGTGACTCCAACTCGGCTACGGAGGCATCGCCTTTGCTCAGGGCTCGCAGGACGCTCTCGACCTCTTCGTGACGCTTTGGCGGGGGAAGGAAAGAGAAAGTTTTACTCACAGATCAGTTTCGTAGGGTTTTTGGGGTCTAAAAGTTTAAGTTATCGGGTATGGGAGGGTTTCGTAGGGTTTTTGGGGTCTAAAAGTTTAAGTTATCGGGTATGGGAGGGTTTCGTAGGGTTTTAATCCCTGCTGGCGAACAGCACACTCCGCCTTGTCTATTCCGGTGCCAGATCTCGGGCTATGGATCGAGGATTCTGGCCGCCCACGTGGTCGTCGGAGGTAAGGGCGCTGTGGGCGTGGGCGACCTGATGTAGACCGAAGGCGGTCGACATCCCGTCGCGGAGGCCCATGCGGTCTTCCACCGCGTTGAGCGCCCGCTTGGCGAGCGCCACTCCGAACCGCGGTCGAGCCGCGCACCGCTCCGCCAGCCGGGCGGTTGTCTCTCTCAACTCGTCCCGGGGCACCACCCGGTTGACCATCCCTACCTCGTAGGCCCGGGAGGCGGACATCCGGTCTCCCAGCAGCAGGAACTCCCGGGCGATGCGGGTGGACATAACGTACTGGTGAGCGAAGTACTCGATGCCGGGAATGCCCATCCTCACCACCGGGTCGGCGAAGTAGGCGTCCTCTGAGGCAACGATCAGGTCAGCCGGCCAGATCAATGAGAGTCCACCCGCCACGCAAGCGCCGTGCACCATGGCGATCAGCGGCTTGGGAAGCTCCCGCCATCGCAGCGGGATGGAGAGATAAGCCTCGTCCTCTCTGACCAGGATGGCCTCCGCGCCCTCCTTGTCGGAGTGGTCGTACCAGGTGGTGGCCACCCGCCGGAATGGTTTCTCGAGATCCCGGCCGGGGCTGCCCAGGTCATGGCCCGAGCAGAAGTGGGGCCCCGCCCCACCGATCACCACCGCTCCTAACCCGTCGTCGGAAGCGGCCTCTGCCAAGGCATCGTCCAGTGCGGTTATGAGGGCGATGTTGAGTGCGTTGCGGTACCTGGGGCGGTTGAGGGTGAGCCACAGCACGGCCCCCTCCCGCTCGGACAGGAGCACCCCCTCAGGCATTGGGCGCCAGCCGGATCAACCGCCGGCCGCGATTCTCACGCCGGAAGAGACCCAGGAAGGCCTCCGGGGCATTCTCGAAGCCGTCGATGATCTCCTCCTTGAACATCAGCCGGTCCGAGACTATCCACTCTCTCATCTCGGACATGGCCTCGCGGAAGTGGGGGAGAAAGTCCCACACCACGAAACCGGTCATGGTGAGTCGGCGATTGATCATCTCACCCACTGCCCGGATCCCGCGCGGCCGGACGCGGGCGTACTCGCTCACCTGTCCCGAGATCGCGACGCGCCCTCCGGGGTTCATGTTCATCAACGCCGCGTCCAGCGTCTCACCACCCACGTTGTCGAAGTACACATCCACCCCCCCAGGACAGACCCGGGAGATGGCGCCGGCGAGGTCGGCCTCCGCCCGGTAGTTGATGCAATCCTCGGCGCCCAGTTCGTCCGTGACCAGGCGGCACTTCTCCGCCGATCCGGCTATCCCCACCGTCCGGCATCCCAGGTTCCGGGCGATCTGGAGAGCCGTGCTCCCCACCGGACCCGCCGCCGAGGACACCAGCACCGTCTCATCGGCCCGGGCTTCCGCGACTCGCTTGACGCCGAAGTAGGCGGTGAGTCCGGAGACCCCCAGGGCGCCGATCGCGGCCCGTTCGGATAGGGGAGGGCTGAATACTGCGGGATGGAGGCGGAGCACCCCGCGTCCCGAGGAGACATAGCCCTCCCGCCAGCCGTTGGCGCTGCTGACCCGGTCTCCCACCTCGAAGCGGGCATTCCGGGACTCGGTGACCACGCCCACCGAGAAGCCGTCGATCACCTCCCCGGGTTGCAGACGCGGCGCGTAGCTGTCCCGGGTCAGGCGGTCCAGCACACCCGGATCCACCGAGATGTAGGTGTTGGCGACCCGGATCCCCCCCTCTCGGAGCGGAGGGAGTTCCACCGAGACCATCCGGAAATTGTCGATGTCCGGCCCGCCTTCGGGGGCGCTGGCCAGCACCCAGTTGCGACTCACCGTGGTCATGGCAGACTCATCCCGGGCCGTGGGGGACGATCACCGCTCGCCCTTCCAAGCTGCCGGCCCGAAGCTTCTGGTAGGCGAGGGGAGCCTCCTGCATACCGAACGTCTCGATGTCGCTTTTGACCGCCCCGGTTCCGGCCAGGGCGACCACATCGGCGAGATCGGGGACGGTGCCCCAGAACACGGTGGAGGCCGAGAGGCCGCGGGGGACCTGGAGGTATCCCATCGGAAAGGACCCGGGCCCGATCCCCACCACCGTGATGTGGCCGCGGATCGCCGCCGCGGAGACGGCCATAGAAAGGGTGTCGTCGATGCCAACTATGTCCAGGAAGAGGTCCGCGCCCCGATCATCGGTCAGCTCTCGGATGGCATCGGAGGGGCCCTCCGTGGACAGGAGCGTATGGTGGGCGCCATGGCGTCGCGCCACCTCCAGGCGGGCCGGGGCGATGTCCACCGCGATCACCCGGGCGGCAGACAGCGCCCGGAGAATCTGGATCGCCAGTGACCCGAGTCCTCCGACACCGATAACTACTGCGGTCGCCCCTTCACCCAGATGATCGAGGCTCTGTCGGATGGCGTGATATGTGGTCAGGCCGGCGTCGGTGAGCGGAGCGGCTTCCACCGGGTCGAGGTCGGGGGGGAGGGGAACCAGATGACGGGACTTCGGCGCCAGGAAGAATTCAGCGATCCCGCCGTCTCGCCCCAGGCCCGGCCTCCCCGGGCCTGACGCCACCACCTCCGCGGCGTTCTCACAGTAATTCTCAGACTCGATGGCGCACTGGCCACAGGCGCCGCACCCCCAGGCGCCGTACACGGCCACCGGCGTCCCCGCCTCGAGGCCGGAGACCCCCGGTCCCGTCTCCTCCACCCACCCGGTTATCTCATGCCCGACGGTAAAGGGGAGGTCATAGCCGGGAAGGCTCGACCGGGGCCAGTCGCACAGGTACAGATCGGAGTGGCAGACCCCCGCTCCCGCCACCCGGATCAGGGTCTCTCCCGGGCCCGGCTCGGGGGTGGGGACCTCGCAAAGCTCGAAGTCCTCTTCCCAGGTCGTGAACTGGTAGGCCAACATGTTGCTTTTGGAGGGTAACCGGACAGAGTCCGCTATCTTGGAACGCGGTGCCTTGTTGCAAAGGTTCGCTACCCCGAAGGAAGGAATGATCATGCCGTCAGGCTTCCCCGATTGGACACCGGAAGGAGACACCGAAGAGACCCGCAGGCTCTTCATGCGTTGGCTGGAGGGACAGGAAGCTGACTTCCCCAACCCTCCCGATGACTCGTGGAAAGGGAGGCTTCTGGACCTTGTCGAGGAGTTCGTCCACCCCGATGTGATCCTGCACAACGTACCGGTGCGCCGCCCCGGACGGGACGGGTGGGTAGAGTTCCTGATGGGACTGGGCGAGGCCTACCCGGACTCCAACACCAACTACGACATCATCATGGTGGACGGCAACATGGCGGCCGCCCGCTGGCATTACACGGCGACCCAGATGTCCTCCCACTTCGAGCACGAAGCCACCGGAAAGAAGGTCCGGGTGGAAGGGGTGATGTTCGAGCGGTTCGAAGACGGAAAGATAGTCGAGCACTGGGCGATGATCGATCGGCTCAACTGGTTGCAGCAACTCGGACTGGTCGATGAGTCGATCCAACTCTGAAGCACGCGCCTGCGGCTGAGACCTAAGTAGAGGAGAAGAAGATGCCTGTTGTATTGCCAGAAGGAAACCCCGAGGGCGACACCGAGGAGACCCGGCGGGTCTTCATAGAGTTCATGGTCGGCCAGGAGCGGGACTTTCCCTACCCGCCCGACGATTCGTGGAAGGGCCGGATGCGGGCCCTGGTGGAAAAATACGTCGATCCGGATGTGGTGGTCCGCAACGTTCCGGTGCGCAGTCCCGGACGGGACGGGTACGCGGATTTCCTGGTCGCCCTCGGAAACGCCTATCCGGACGGGCAGACCACGTTCAACATGATCGTGGCCGACGGCGACACGGTCGCCTCCAAGTGGACCTTCAACGCCACCCAGCAATTCGCCCACTTCGAGCACGGAGCCTCCGGCCAGAAGATCCAGGTGGACGGCATGTCGTTCGCTCGCGTCAGGAACGGAAAGTTCGTGGAGTACTACTCGCTGGCCGACAAGCTGGCCTGGGCCAAGCAACTGGGGATAGTGGACGAATCCGTCCAACTCTGACTATTTCTGTAGGTCAACCAGGCACCACACATGGGTAGCCCATCATGTGGCGATATGGCCAATGTGGGGGTCATGAAGACAACGCTTGACATCCAGGACGAAATTTGTTAGCGCGAGCCAATGAGCACGCGCGGCGGACCGGGCGCCCGTTGCGCGCCGTGGTTGAAGAGGGACTGCGTCAGGTGCTTTCCGACACAGGCCCCCACAGACCCTACCGGCTGCCCGACCAGAGCGTGGGGGAGTCGGGCGGCCGAGACCCATTGGAGGCCTACTCCTGGCAGGACCTCCGAGGAGTCATCTACGGCGAGCCTTGAGTCCCGATGTTGGCCGTCGACACGAACCTGCTGGTGAGTGCACGCCAGCTGGTCGCTGGGATCAGTCCGACTCGGTGATCGTTACCGAGTTGATCGTCACGTCGGTCAACGGA
>JAAXHN010000045.1 GCA_012270885.1 Acidimicrobiia bacterium
TACACGACGCTGTTGATGTACTTTTTCAGTCGGAGGGCGGCCGACAACATACCGGTGGGGATCATCGAGTCGGCTCTTACTTTGGGGGGAGACCGCGGGTCTATTTTCCGGTGGGTGTATCTACCGGGGACGATCCCGGAGATCGCCGGTGGTTTCCGGATCGCGTTGGCCGGTGCTTGGGGGCTGGGGACGTTGGTGGAGGTGCTGGGAATCCAGATGGGCGGAGGGTTCTTGATCCGGATGTGGAGCTTCGCGATGGGCGTTTTGGAGGGCCCGGCGGCGGTGGTCTCCCTGATTCTTTTCTTTGGTGTTCTGGCTGTGGTGGTGGATGGGATCCTGGTGCTGTTCATTCGTTATATCACCAGGTGGTCCGAGTCCGGCCGCAAGCTGGGTTTGTAGGTAAGGAGGAACGCCTATGTCGACTGTTGTGAACTTTGAGAACCTGTGGTGTGTTTTCGAGCACCGGTCGGGTCAGTTGGTGCATGCTCTGGAGGATGTCAACTTCCGTGTGGATCCTGGGGAGTTCGTGTGTGTGGTGGGCCGGTCGGGGCATGGTAAGACCACTCTGTTGAGGGTGCTGGCCGGGCTTCAGCCTCCCACCGCCGGGGCGGTGAAGTTGGGGGAGACTGCGGTCAGCGGGCCGGGCAGCGACCGGGCGATGGTTTTCCAGCAGGACACCGTGTTTCCGTGGTTGCATGTCCGAGAGAACGTCGAGTTCGGGCTGCGGGCGAACAAGCTTCCCGAGGACGAGCGGAACGAGATCACCGATTACTGGTTGCAGGCGGTGGGGTTGGAGGAGTTCGCCGATTCCTGGCCGCGTGAGTTGTCGGGGGGTATGAGGAAGCGGGTGGCTTTGGCGTCGGCGATGGCGGTGGGTTCCGACGTGGTGCTCATGGATGAGCCGTTCGGGTCATTGGACTATTTCACCCGCCGGAACCTGCATGAGGTGTTGCTGAATCTGTGGTTCGAGACCAAGAAGACCATCTTCTTCGTCACTCACGACATCGAGGAGGCGTTGATCCTGGCTGATCGGGTGATCCTGTTGGCGGAGGGTAAGTTGGTGGATGACATAGCGGTGACTCTGCCCCGTCCCCGCAACGAGGATGTGAGGGCCACCCCCGAGGCGGTGGGCATTTTCAAGCTCATCCTGGCACACCTGGGCATCACCGAGGAGGAGGCGACGCAAGCTTGAACCACATGCTCCGCTCCCGGAAGTTCTTCTGGATCGGATTACTGATCTGGACTCTCCTGATTCCCTGGTTGCTGCTCCAGTTTCCCAAGGGCCTCCCTTTCGTCACCTGGTCGAATGAAGGTGGCGATATCGTCGTTACCTGGTCGTACATCATTTGCTCGTGGATCTTGTTCCTGGCCTGGCCGGTAGTATTCCGGACGACCCGGGTAAAGGACCGCCTGGTGAAGATGGGACGGGGGATAGCGGCGGGACCGCCCATGCTGTGGGCAGGCATGCGCCGCAGCCCGCTGTTCTTCGTGTCCTGGGGAGTGCTGCTGTTAGCGTGGCAGGTGGCGTCATATATTGCTCCTCCGGGTATTCTCGAACACCCGTTGGTTCCCGGATGGGACTACGTGTTCGGAGAGACCCTCTGGAGAATGAACGGCGACTGGACCGTCATCGGGTTCGATTTCGGGTTCGTGAATTTCCAAGTCCATGAACTGGCGCCTTATCCCGCCTACGGCGGGGAAGGAACCTGGCCGGCTGTGTTCCTGGCCATCATCTTCCACTCGGGCATGACCCTGTTCAGGCTGCTGTGCGGCATGGCGCTCGGTTTCAGCCTCGGTCTCCTGACCGGATTGGCCATTCCCTACTGGCCGTGGCTGCGCCAGACTTGGTGGGCGCCCCTCAACTTCCTCCGGATGATCCCCCTCCTGGCCGCAATTCCCTGGTTGCAGTTCGCCCTGGGCTCCACTCTCACCAGCATCACCCTCTACATTGCCTTCGGGGTGTGGACCACCCTGGTGGTGGCCACCATGAACGCGGTGGCCAACGTGCCCGACCGGTACATCGAGAGCGCCCGTACCCTGGGAGCTTCCCGGCCGCGCACCTATCTCAGGGTGATAGTGCCGGGGACGATTCCCGAGTTGCGCACCGCCATGCTGCTCTCCATGGGAGGGAGTTGGTCGCTGGCCATCGCCGCCGAGTTCCTCGGGTTCCCCACCGGGCTGGGATACATGGCTGCGGTGGCGGTGCAGGAGACCAACACCGCCCGGTTGGTTATCGTCGGGTTCATAGTGGCCTTCTACTCCCTCACGACCTTCTACCTGCTCAACGAGGGATTCAAGAAAGCCGTCAGTTGGATGCCACAACGCACCACCAAGGGGACGGACATCGCCAAGGTGGCCGGAGCGGCGGGGACGGGAGGCCGCGTAGAGAGCCTCGAGGACAACTAGTCCCGCGCCGCGGCATGAGAGTCCGCGGTCGGGTGGTACACCGGAACTAGCTGTTATGGCTCTGTCCTCCGCATGAGGCTGACCGCGGGGTGTTGACCGGCATCATCTTCGGGTTTGTCACCGCGGTGACGCTGGGAATCAACTACCTGCTCACTGCGGTTGTGACGAGACGCTTCGGAGTGTTGCGTTCCACCGCCGTTACCCTGACCCTGGCCCTGTTGGTGATGGTCGCCTGGGCGATCCTTGTCGACGTGCCTCTCGTAATCGACGCCGACCATGTGATCCTCTTGGTCTTCCTCGGCGCCTGCGTCGGCGGGACCTTTCTGTGCGGTTACATGGCCCTCCGATTGGGCCCGATCTCGGTGGTGAGTCCCATCGGGGCTCTGAGCGGCGCCATGACCGTGGTCTACTCCTTCTGGTTGCTGGGGGAAAGACCGGGGGCGGTGCAGTGGGCGGGGATACCGATCGCCGTGCTGGGGGCGGTGTTGGCGTCCCTGGTGATAGAGCGCGGGACCAAGATAAGACTGGTCACCTGGGGGCCGGTGTTCGCCATGGTTGGCGTGCTGGTCGGGTCGATCTCCAATGCCGGTTTGAAGATCCCCATCCGGGAAGGGGTCGACTCCAGCCTCACGGTCATCACCCAACGAGTGTTCACGGTGGCCGTGGTTCTTCTGGTGTTCGTGATTTTTTCACGGGTGGCCGAAGAACGTCGACAGAGGGGAGAATCACGGTTCGAGGGGAGCGACCAGGTGAAGATCACCTGGAGGACGGGATGGCTGCTGGGCCTGGTGGGACTGATCGACGGCATTTCGTTCATCTCCTTCGGGTACGGCTTGGCGTATGCACCGGCCTGGCTGATCGGCATTATCTCCCAGAGTGGCCGGGTCATTGCCGTAGTGGGAGGGGTGATGTTCTTCAAGGAGCGACTCCATAGCCTGCAGTGGGCGGGCGTAGGCTTGGTGATGGTCGGCGTGGCGATGTCCATTGCCGGCTAGGACCGCCCCAGGAGGCCCTTCGGTGAGGAACTCAAGAAGATTGTCCTTGCACATGAAGCTATAGCGAGGTGCTGACCGGCATCATCTTCGGGTTGATCACCGCGGTGACGATCGGTGTCAACCACCTCCTCACGGCTGTGGTGGCGCGGCGCTTCGGGGTGCTGCGGTCTACCACCGCCACTCTGGCCCTGGCCTTGGTGGCGATGGTCGCTTGGGCGTTCCTTATCGGCGCGCCTTTCGAAATCACCCGTGATCAACTCGTTCTTCTGGCTTACCTGGGCACTTGCGCCGGCGGGGCCTTCCTGTGCGGCTACATGGCTCTCCGATTGGGTCCTATCTCGGTGGTGAGCCCGATCGGGGCTCTGAGCGGCGCCATGACCGTGGTCTTCTCCTTCTGGATGCTGGGGGAGAGACCCGGCATCGTGCAATGGGCAGGGATACCGATCGCGGTGGTGGGAGCGGTGCTGGCTTCCTTGGTTATCGAGCGCGGAGCCAAGATACGACTGGTGACCTGGGGGCCGGTGTTCGCCATGATCAGCGTGGTGGTCGGGTCGATCTCCAATGCCGGACTGAAGATCCCCATTCGGGATGGACTCGATTCCAATATCACCGTTATCACCCAGCGGGTCTACACGGTTGCCTATGTCGCTTTGCTGATGGTGATCGTCTCCCGGGTAGTGGAACAGCGACGACGCCGGGGAGACCCTCGCTACCAGGGGAGCCACCAGGTGAGGATCACCTGGAAGACGGGATGGCTTTTGGGTGTGGTGGGACTGATCGACGCGGTCTCGTTCATATCCTTCGGATACGGCTTGGCGTATGCACCGGCCTGGCTGATCGGAATCATCTCACAGAGCGGCCGGGTGATAGCTGTAATCGGCGGGGTGATGTTCTTCCACGAACGACTCCACCACCTGCAATGGGCAGGCGTAGCCCTGGTTACGGTCGGTGTGGCAATGTCCATCGCCGGCTAGCGCGCCAACGGAACAGGGTGGCTGCCACTCTGCCCTTTCTTCAAAGTTCTTATCCCTTGGTCCGTTGCAAGCCGCGCCTTGGCAACGGGGTTTGGCGGCTCCGTTGGGACGGACCCTCTTCTCATTCCTGGAGGGGTAGGCGGCGGAGTGTCAATCCAAAAAAACGGCTGTTCCCACCTAGCCCACCCAGGCTCGGCTTTATATTTGTGCCCAGGATCGGCTAGTCTGTTGATCCTGCCAACAATGTCGTGTGCCGTTGGCCCGGCGAGCA
>JAAXHN010000046.1 GCA_012270885.1 Acidimicrobiia bacterium
CCTTGGTGAGCCGTTACCTCACCAACCAGCTGATAGGCCGTGAGCCCATCCTGAAGCACTAAAGCGTTTTCTCACATATCATGCGATATTGGGAGTGTATCCGGCATTACTCCGGGTTTCCCCGGGCTATTCCGGTCTTCAGGGCAGGTTGCTCACGTGTTACTCACCCGTTCGCCGCTCCGTCGCACCGTAGTGCGCGTCGCTCGACTTGCATGCATTAGGCACGCCGCCAGCGTTCGTCCTGAGCCAGGATCAAACTCTCCAACGAACACTTTTGGAGCGGGTCGCCCCGCTCATTTTCGGTGTCAATTATTTGAGTTCGCATCCTCAAAAGGGTCCCGAGCCACCGAGGTGGCCCGAGCTCTATGGATGCCACCGACCCAGCCCGAAGGGCGGTGAGTCCCTTGGAGTGGATCGGCGCATACCGGCTTTTGGCACACTATCCAGTTGTCAAGAAGCCCGCAGGGGTTCTCCCGAATTATCGGGCCTCCAAATAGTACACATCCCTTCGGCAAAGTCCAAATCAGTTTCGAAGAAAGACCGATCGGCGTTTGCCAACCGTGAGCGTTTTTCTTACCAACCTTGCTCGTGCGATTTCGTAACCCTGCACCTGCTCACCGTCGATCCGGACTGCCCCGGCATCGATCAGCCTGCGACCCTGACTGGCGGATGGGGCCAACTGGGAGGATCGGAGCAAGCCGGGCAGATACACCGGGTCGTCGGTGGGCATGGCGAAAGGAGGGGCATCCTGGGGAACCTCCCGGTGTTTGAACCGCTGGTCGAAATCGGCCTCGGCCGTTGTTGCCTTTTCTTCACCCCAGTAGAGGGAGACGATTCGTTTGCCGAGCAGCCGTTTGGCCTTGGCGGGGTGAAGGCGCCCGCTGTTGATGCCCTCGAGGATCTGATCCACCTCCTCCGCCGGCCGATCCGCCGCCAGCCGAAACCATTCGCCTAGGAGATGATCGGGGATGGACATGGTCTTGCCGAAGATTTCAGCGGCCGGTTCTGTGACTCCTATGTAGTTGCCCAGAGACTGAGACATCTTTTGTCGCCCGTCGGTTCCGGTCAAGAGTGGCATCGTCAACGCTACCTGGGGTTCCTGTCCATAGCGCGTCTGGATTATTCGCCCCATCATCAAATTCCACAATTGATCCGAGCCACCTAGTTCCACATCGGCCTCCACCGCCACCGAGTCGTAGCCCTGTAGCAGCGGATACAAAAACTCCATGATCGAGATGGGGGTTCCTTCCGAGTAACGGTTGGCAAAGTCCGACCGCTCCAACATCTGCGCCACGGTCACGGTGGAGGCGAGTTCCAGAATCTCGCTCATGTCCAAGGCTTCCAGCCACTCCGAATTCCAACGGATTTCCAGGGGTTCAGGGAGCAGCGCCCGCTGGAACTGATCCAACAGCGGCTTCGCATAGGAGCGGACCTCATCGGCGGTGAGGCGGCGGCGGGTTTCGCTCTTGCCGCTCGGGTCCCCAACTCGGGCCGTGAAGTCGCCCACGATTAAAACTGCGGTGTGGCCTAACTCCTGAAAGTGGCGAAGCTTTCGCAACACGACCGCCCAACCCAGAGTCACCATCGGAGCGGTGGGATCCAGCCCCAGCTTGACGCGGAGGGATCGCCCACTCTCCAACAACCCTTCCAAACGCCCCGGAGGAAGGATCGTGTCAGCGCCGCGCGCCGCCAAAGTGATGTCAGAAGTGGTCATAGGTAACTCCGAAATCTAGCCGCAGTTGACGACTCCCCGCATCACGCATCATGGGCTACCGACGCCTCATCGGGGAATCTCAGACCACAGAATAGATGAGCTGCACCAGTGTCCCGGCTATCGCCCCGCCGCTCTTGCTGCAGAATGGCGGCGTTCTACGGTCTTTCTCGGCTCCAATCCACCAGTTCCGGCTCAAAACGGCTCTTGGCGGTGATCATGGCCAGGCCGATCAACTGCCACATTCTTCTTGTGGCCTCCTCCCGGGGCAACGGTTCCCCGGTTTGCTGGTCCAAGGAGGCCCACTGCCAATAACGAGCGGTTCCGTTGGCGCCGATCGCCACATACAGCACCGGCTGATCATCCACCGAGTCCAAGGTGATGCGGCATTTCAAATCACCTGGAAGCCAGGTTTCCAGGTAGTCGTCTCCCAGTCGCGTCCACTCGTAATCTGGCCCTTCGCGATTTGTTGGGATGGGTTGCTGGAGTGGGTGGTTTCGTGGTCATGTTAGTAGGAGGCCTCTGGCGGCGTAGTTGTGGGGGTTGGTGAATCCGTGTGCGGTTCTGCGGAGGGTTTGGATCAGGTTGTTGATGCCTTCGAGGGGTCCGTTGGAGCGTCGGTTGTGGTGCCAGGAAAGGATCTCGGTTGACCAGTTGAGGATGGTGTCCACGATGCTGTGGTACTCGGGGATCTGCCCGGTCTGATATAGATTGCTGAATCGCTCCAACGCTTCGAGGGCGCCTTCGAGGTCGTCGGCCTGATAGAGACCGTACAGCTCTTGGAGAGCGTCCCAGGCGACTTGCAGCCGCAGGTGGGTATCAAACAACCGGTCGAGGCGTTTCCGTTCTGCTCCGGTGAGATGATCGTGTCTCTTCAATAGAGCGAACCGGGCTCGGAACAGGTCCGGCTCGAAAGCGGGTTTCACCCCGGGCGGTTGGCGGCGCTGGAGTTCCCGCCGTACCAGGGTCAGTCCCTGGGTGAACCATCGAGCGGCGTGGAACCGATCCAGGACGTGACGAGCTCGGGGAAGATACCGCTGAATGGCTGCCCGGTATGAGCGGGAACCGTCGGTGACCACGGTGCGCACACTGTGGCACCATCTGGGTCCTTGCTCGATGAAGAACCGGCTCAACGCCTGTTTGGAGCGTCCTTCCACTATCGCCAAGACCTCGCCTGTGTCACCGTTTACTGCCACTGTCACATACCGGTGGCGTTTTCTGATCGAGGTTTCGTCTATCAGCAACACCCGACACCTCCGACGGCGTCGCCGAGACTGTATGAGACCCGACCAGTCGGTGACCAGGCCCATGATCAGATGCCAACTGATCCGATGCCGGCGGGACACCGCCTGGATAGACATCACCTGGGCGTCTTGGACCAGCCTACGCGCCAGGCGACGGGTCATGCCACCCAGAAACTGGGGATGGGTTTCCATGTGCCGCTTTCCACATTCGTCGCATACGAACCGCCGCTGGGTCCATAACAGCACCGTCCGACGGCCGCTGACCTCCAGATCACGGATCTGTCTCCGGCGACGGTCATGCACCCGCCGGCACGAACGACCACAACCCGGACACACAGACAGCTTCTTGGTGGACACCACCCCTACCACCAACTCCGACGGAGTGTCCACCACAACCTCGGTGACACGAACACCACGCAGTGGCCTTCCCCCCGTATCGTGGAG
>JAAXHN010000047.1 GCA_012270885.1 Acidimicrobiia bacterium
CGCAGTTGATCACCGTCGTCCACCACGAGAGTTCCGACAGCCCCGAGGCAAGTATGGGCAATGTCGTCTACTCCGGTGGAGGCAACTGAACCAATAAATAACAACTGGACGATGCCGGAGCGAGCGCGGCCTTCCGTGTAGGCTTCGGCATCGTCTCTTTAAGGCCTTAAGGAGTGGCGATGGCGAGCGCGAGCATGTGGGTCCCCAGAACCAAGGTTGACTGGTTTCTGACGGTCCTGCGGGTCCTCGCTCTTACCGTGGTCACCGTAGGTCTGTTGGCGTTCATCGCCCAGCAGATAGATGTTGACAACCCCTTTGCCCGGGCGGTGAATCCCGACGCCACGGGCCTCACCGGCCCGCAGTTCCGGGGGCTGGTGATCTCCGGGTTCGCGCAGGGGGCGATGTACGGCCTGATCGCCCTGGGCTATTCGATGGTCTACGGTGTGCTCGGCTTCATCAACTTCGCCCACGGGGAGGTGTTCATGGTCGGGGCCATGACCGGGATGATCACCTCCAACAAACTGGACGACGCCGGCCTGTGGGAGGCCAACTTCATCGGGTCGTTGCTCTTTATCGTGGCGGTCTCCATGTTGGTCTGCACCCTGACCGCGGTGATCATGGAGAGGGTCGCCTACCGGCCCCTCAGAAAGGCGCCCCGCCTGATCCCGCTGATCACTTCGATCGGCATCTCCTTTTTCATACAGAACACCTCGGTGGTGCTGCTGGGCCCCACCAGCAAGGCATACCCCGACATGCCCGACTGGCTCACCGCCAAGCGCACCTTCCTCGAGATCGAGGGCACCAAGATCATGGTGATTTGCGTGGCGGCGGTGGCGATGCTGGGTCTGTGGCTCCTGGTCGAGCGCACCAAGACCGGCAAGGCCATGCGGGCCGTCGCCGAGGACCAGGAGATCGCCGGGCTCATGGGGGTGGACGTAAATCGCACCATCGTCAAGGTCTTCGCCGTGGGCGGCGCCATGGCCGGAGTGGCCGGCATCCTGTGGGGGGTCCTGTTCCGAAGCGTTATCCATTACACGGGATTCCTTCCCGGCATCAAAGCCTTCAGCTCGGCGGTGGTGGGCGGCATCGGCAGCTTGGGGGGTTCCATGGCCGGCGGGTTGTTCATCGGCCTTGCCGAGTCGACCGGTCCCTTGCTCATCCTGGAACCTCTCGGCGTCAGCGGCGTGTCGCAACTGCGGGACGCGGTCGCCTTCGCCATGCTGATCGGCGTCCTGCTCCTCAAACCCAGCGGCCTGTTCGGCGAGCGGCTATCGGCTGAGGACCGGGCATGACCGCCACCGTCCTCTCCCCGGTGCTGCGGCGCATACCCGGAACGTGGCGTAGGGTTCTTCGGCTTGGAGCCCTGGGGGCTGTCGGTCAGGCTTTCATCTCCCTGTCGGGTATGCCTGTCCGGCTGGACGTGAGAGAGATCATCGTTCCCATCCTGAGTCTCGGTTATGTGGCGGTCCTGGCTGTGCCCCTGGTCTTGGGAATCCTGCTGGGTCGGCGTCCCGAGCACGAGGAGTTCCTCGAGAATCCGCCCAGCCGGCTTGACTTGCTTCTCGGCGGCACGGTCGGTGGCCTCATGGGCGGTGGCGGATTGTCGATCCTGGCTCTGCTGCTGGCCAACTTCGACCTGCGAGATCCCCTCATCAACTGGAGTCCCCAACTCCTGGAGTTCCTGAGCTTCGGCCGGGGGACGGCCTTCGGTTTTGCGATCTGGCTGGTGATCGGAGGAGGGCTCGGGCTGGCGGGAGGGACTCTCCGTCTGGCTTCGTCCCGAACCCAAAGGGTGATCATGACAATGGTGTTGACGGTCGTGGGCGCCGCCATTCTGGAGTCTCTGGTGGTGGACCTGGTGGAGGGCGTGAGCCTTGAGGCTCTGGTCGAGTGGATGTATGCGCCGCGTGGCGGGCTGACGTTGGTCGGCACCGGGGTACTGGCCGTGGTGTCGGGGTTGCTTTCTTTCGTGGGGCAGGGGAGGATCAAGAACATTCAAGAGAAGATCCAGGCCATGGAGGGCCCCAGACAGACGAGGGTGAATCTGATGCTCATCGCGGCGGTGGGAATGGTTCTGGTCATCATGCCCCTGCTGGTCGGAAAGCTCACCAACGAGTTGCTGGCCAACATCGGTCTTTTCGTCTTGTTGGCCCTGGGACTCAACATCGTGGTGGGCCTGGCCGGCATCCTGGACCTGGGCTACGTGGCGTTCTTCGCGGTGGGCAGTTACTCGACCGCGGTTCTCACCGCGGCGACCTCGCCGAGGATTGCTCCGGAGTTTCCGTGGTTCGTCGCGCTGATCATCGTGATCTTCATCGCCATACTGGTGGGGCTGTTCATCGGTGCTCCCGTGATCCGGATGCGCGGTGACTACCTGGCCATTGTGACGCTGGGATTCGGGGAGATCATTCGCCTGCTGTTCCTTTCCGACTGGTTGTCGGGTTGGTTCGGCGGTTCCCAGGGGATAACCGCCATCGACGGGGTGGATGTGTTCGGATTGCTGACGGTGGACGGCACCAACCCGCGCCGTGTCTTCTACCTGGTGCTGTTCTTCTGCGCGATCGCCATCTACATTTCCTGGCGCCTGGAACGCTCGCGCCTGGGACGGGCCTGGATGGCGGTACGCGAGGACGAACCGGTTGCCGAGGCGATGGGGATCAACACCGTCAATGTCAAGCTGATGGCCTTTGTGGTAGGGGCCGTGCTCGGGTCCTTCGGGGGCGCCATCTTCGTGGCCAAGGTCGGGTCCGTCTTCCCCACCAGCTTCCTCATCCTGGTCTCGATCATCATCCTGGTGGTGGTGATATTCGGCGGCATGGGGAACATTTTCGGAGTGATCGCCGGCGCGGTGGTGCTGATCGGTGTTCTGGGCGGGCCGAAGCAGCCCGGTTTGCTGGTTGAGTTCTCCGAGTTCAAGCTGCTCATCTACGGAGCGCTGCTGGTGTGGATGATGCTGGCGCGACCGGAGGGGCTGATCCCCAGTGCCCGCCGTTCGCGGGAATTGCACCAGGAAGAATTCCTCCAGGACGCCTGGTTGAGGGGTCAGATCGATACAGATGACAATTGTCCCGATGAAGGCTCCGGGAGCCCGGCTGGAGGAGTATGAACGGGAGGCCTCTCCTCGACATCCGCCACTTGACTGTGGAATTCGGAGGACTTCGTGCTCTGGACGGTGTCGACATCCAGGTGCACGAAGGGGAGATAGTGTCGGTGATCGGTCCCAACGGGGCGGGCAAGACCACCCTCTTCAATGCCATAACAGCCTCGGTGGAAGCCAGCGGCGAGATCCTATTCGAAGGAGAGACCCTGCTGGGTCTTGATGCCAACCAAGTGACCTCGCGAGGCGTGGCCCGGACGTTCCAGAACGTCCGCCTCTTCGCCAATATGACCGTGATCGAGAACGTGATGGTCTCCCAGCACTGCCGGACGAAGCAAGGCACGTTCGGAGCCCTCTTCTACACGAAGGCCTTCCGGCAGGAGGAGGCCGAGATCCGCTCCCGGGCGGAGAAGATTCTCGGCTTCTTCGGTGCCCGTCTAGTGGGTTTCCGGCTCGACCAGCCCGCCGCGATGCTCTCCTATGCAAACCGTCGCCGGTTGGAGATCGCCCGGGCCATGGCCACCCAGCCCAAGCTCCTGCTGCTCGACGAGCCGGTGGCGGGAATGAACCCGGTTGAATCGGCCGAACTCACCGGTCTGATAGGTCGCCTTCGGGAGGAGTGGGGTTTCACGATCGTGGTCATAGAACACGACATGGAGGTTGTGCGGGAGGTGTCCGACCGGGTGATCGTGCTTGACCACGGTGTGATGATCGCCGACGGGGACTACGAGGAGGTCTCGTCCGATCCTCGTGTGATAGAGGCTTATCTGGGTCACGGGGCCACGACAAAATGACAAACTCCGGGCCCCTGTTGGAGATGCGTTCGGTCAATGCTCACTACGGTGCCGTCCACGCTCTGAAGGACGTGGATCTGGCCATTTACGAGGGCGAACTGGTGTGCCTGCTGGGCGGCAACGCCAGCGGGAAGTCCACCACCCTCAAGACATTGCTCGGCATGCTGATCCCCACCTCGGGCGATGTCCTCCTGGACGGCGAGGTGGTGACCGACCGCCCCATCAGCTACCGGGTGCGAAAGGGCGTGACCATGGTTCCGGAGAACCGGCGCCTGTTCAAGCGTTTGAGCGTGAGGGACAACCTGGAACTGGGCGCCTACCTGCGGAAGGACACCGGACAGATCACCGCTGACATGGAGCAGGTCTTCGAGTTGTTCCCCCGCGTCAAGGAACGCCTGACCCAGAAGGCGGGTACCCTGTCGGGGGGAGAGCAGCAGATGGTGGCCATAGGCCGGGCACTCATGGCGGGACCCCGGGTCTTGTTAATGGATGAGCCTTCCATGGGTCTGGCGCCGGCCCTGGTGCAGCAGAACTTCGAGTTGATCCAGCAGATTCACGAGGCGGGGATGACCGTGTTCATGGTGGAACAGAACGCCAACATGGCTCTTTCCATTGCCGACCGCGGCTGGGTGCTGCAGACCGGGCGGGTGGTGCTGGACGACTCGGCCCAGAACCTGCTGGCCCATCCCGACCTGCGCACCTCCTACCTGGGTGGTGGAGACTCCTGACCCCTCCTTCAGGGATGTGGGATCACCTGGCTCCCGACGGGGTGCGATCGATAGATCTGGAGGGCCGGCATCTCGACTTGAGAGCAACCCTCGCGCCCCTGGGGAAGATGGTCGCCCGTTTCACCGAGGGCGGATGGTGGCGGGCGGCCCGGACTCCCGAAGGGTCAGTCACCGTGCAGATAAGCCGGCCGGAGAGAGGACAGGTGCTGGTCAGGGCATGGGGCGAGGGGACCGACTGGGTCTGTGAACGGGCCGAACGCTGGGTGGGACTGGGTGATGATCCGCGGAGCTTTGTCACCGACCATCCCTTGGTCAGAAGACTCCATCACTTGAATCCGGGATGGCGATTCGGTGCAACCGGCCTGCCTTCAGAGGGGCTGTGGGCGGCGATCTTCGCCCAGAAAGTGACCGGACGGGAGGCCGCCAGAAGCATACGGGCCCTGTTATGGAGATGGGGAGAGACAGCGCCCGGCCCGCAGGTGGGGGTGCGGCTCCTGCCGGATCCCCGGAAGCTGGCTTTGCTCGGCTATTACGACTTCCATCCCTTGGGGCTGGAGCGAAAGAGGGCAGTGACCCTCCTGAGGGCAGCCCAGTGGTATAAGCGCATCGAGAAGACGGCTGATCTTCCCTCCCGGGAGGCCCGCTTGTTCCTGGAACGGCTGCCGGGGATCGGCGAATGGACCTCGGCCAAGACCGTGGCGATCAGCCACGGGGACGCCGATGCGGTGGCGGTCGGGGACTACCACCTGAAGAATGTGGTGGCCTGGCACATGACCGGTCGTCCCCGGGGGACCGACGAGGAGATGATGGAACTTCTGGAGCCGTTCCGCCCTCATCGCGGGCGGGTGGTGCGGCTACTGGAAAGGGCGGGCAAGGCGCCGCAGTTCGGACCGAGGATGCCATTGAGAGACTTCCGCAGTCAATGAGCGGAGTACCGGCGGGCCGGTCCGGCGGGGACCGTTGGCCTCTTTGGTCAGGAGGCCCCGTCGACGAACGCTCGGATCACTTCCCCGACTCTCTCCGGATCGGTCAAGGCAGCGTGGTTGGTATGGGGTACCACCTCCAGCGAGACGTGGTGGCCGCCTGTCTGCAAGGCTTCGGCAAAGCGTTCGGAGTGGAGAGGGAATATCAACTCGTCCTCATCACCCGTTACCAGCAGGAAGGAGCGCTCGGGATACCGGTCGGCCAAGCTGAGGGGGTTGAGGTCTCCCCACTCGGCGGCGTCATCCGGGGAGGCGCCGGTCAACACGCGAAGATAGAACTGCATGGCCGCCAGGTCTCCCCGCTGCACCAAGGGCGCTAGGACGGGTAGTTGCTCGGTGAGGGCCTCTGCATCGAAGAAATAGTCGGGGACCCCGCCGTTCCACAGGTCATCGAGGTCGTATGGCCCGCCCAGGCCTATCATCCCCGCGATCTCTGCGGGTCCATGGGGACATCGTGGGGGGAGAGGGCGGTCGGTGAGGGTGGCAAGGGCTGTGAGGTGGGCTCCCGACGAGTAGCCCAAGAGCCACACTGGAGGGTCGGGCCGGGTCAGGTGATCCGCCGCCAGGTGCGGGGCGGCCGCCGCCAGGCAGGCCACCTCACCTGCCATGGAAGAGACGCGGCTGAGCCTCAGCAGAGTCCGGTGTTCACCGTTGACCGCCACCACCCCTCGGGAGGCGAGGTAGTGGGACAATGCTGAGAGTTGAGAGCGGTCGCCGATGCTCCAGCCTCTACCGAAGGTGAGGGTAATGACAGGGTAATCCCCCGGCTGGGCAGGCGCGTGAATGTCGGCGTACAGGCCGGGCATGAACTCCACCGTGGAAACCGAGACCTCGTGGATGGTTGGGGTATTGACGGTCTCGGCTTCGGCATCATGTGTGGTGGTTGTAGTGGCGGTAGCGGGGAGGGTTGTGGTGGTTGTTGTGGTCGTGGTGGGGAGGGTTGTGGTGGTCGGAGCGGGTGGGGCTTCGGTGGTAGTTGGCGCAGGGATAGTTGTAGTAGTGGTGAGCGGCGGGGAGGCAGAGGTAGTGGTCTCTCTGGTGACGGTCGTTACAACGGTGGTGGTTGGGGTGAGCGTGGTGTCAGGGGCCGTGGTGGATGGATCGGGAGAGGGTGGGTCAGGAGCAGTGATCGTCGTTGCTGGGATGGTCGCAGTGCTCGAAGCGGGGGGTTCAGCGGGGGTCGGTGTGTCCTCCGATCCGGGGAGGCATGCTCCCAGGAGAAGCGGGACTACCACCACCGACGTCATCAACTTTCTCGCCATTCGCCCGGAGCGTATAGCTGTTCGGGAGCAAAGTCACCGGGCCGATTGGGAGGCTCCCCCGGTAACCTTGGGTGGATGGAGTTGGCCACCGTCCGGGTGAAGTGGGCACCGGGAAAGTGGACGACCCTGTGGCCGTCGGGTGATCCGGGATCGAGGCACACTCTGATCCTGGCCCACGGCGCCGGAGCCGGCGCATGCCACCCTTTGGTGGCCGGGCTTCGGGACCAACTGGTTGCGGCCGGGGCCTTTTGTGTTACCTTCAACTACCCCTACACCGAGGAGGGCCGCCGCCGTCCCGATCGGATGGACCGGCTTTTGACCTGCCACCGCGCGGTCGCCGAATGGGTCAGGAGGGAGGTCTGCGAGACGCCGGTGCTGGCGGGCCGCTCCATGGGGGGCCGAATGGGGAGTTACCTGGCGGCCGACGGCGACCCCGTCCGGGCGTTGGTGCTCTACGCCTACCCGCTCCATCCGCCCCGCCGACCCGACCGGCTCCGCTCCGAGCACCTGGGCCGCATAACGATTCCCATGCTGTTCTTCCGGGGTAGTCGGGACGCTTTTGCGACTCCCGAGGTGTTCGATCGAGAGGTGAGGCTCCTCGGAGTGGCTACGGTAATAGATCTCGACGGGCTGGACCACTCCTTTCGCGGTCGGGGCCATCGGGCAGACGAAGTGAATCGGCGCTTGGCCGAGGTGACCGTTGCCTGGCTGGAGACTCTGGGTCCGAACGGCTTTGGAAAAAGCGCCCGGTCCGGGGCATAATTGTCTTTCCCCGAACAGGTATGGAGCACACCACTATGGAATCTCACACTCTTGCAGCCGCGCTGGGCCGCACCACCGGTAGCAGGGAGTCGCGCCGCATCATCCGCTCTGGCAGGGTTCCGGCCGTCATATACGGAGGCGATGAGGAGTCGGTGCTGCTGACGCTCGATTCCCAGGAGTTCGAACGGTTCTTGCGTAACACGCGGCCAGGGGAACGGCAGGTCTCCCTCGAGTTCGATGACGGCACCCGCATGGTGGTAGCCCCGCATCAAGTGGACCGGCATCCCTTTCGCGACTACGTTCGGCATGTGGACTTCATGCGGGTGACTGCTTCTTGAGGCACCGGGAGCCGCGCCCTCCCAAATCACCAATCGGCGCCCCTACAGGGAGGAGACGGGGGAGTTAATGCGGATAATCGTCGGACTTCGCAATCCCGGCAGGGAGTACGCGGCGACCCGGCACAACGTTGGCGCTGAGGGGGTGACCGCTCTGGGCATGTCCCATGGGGCTTCCTGGAGACGGAGACCGCTGCGCTCCCGCTGTGAAACCGCCACGTTGAGAGTCGGCGGTCGGCGGGTGGTGCTGGGGATGCCGCTGCGGATGATGAACGTGTCCGGTGGTCCGGTCAGTTACCTGGTGCGTTACAACCGCGCCGCGGCCGAAGACTTGTTGGTGATCCACGATGACATCGATCTGCCGTTTGGGAGGCTCCGGTTCCGCCCCGGCGGGGGTGCGGGAGGCCACAACGGTGTCAAGTCGGTGGCCAAGGCGTTGGGATCCGACGGGTTCTGGCGGCTCAAGATCGGAGTGGGCCGGCCCCCGTCCGGAATGGATCCCGCCGATTACGTCTTGAAACGGTTCCGCCGAACCGAGCGCGACGTCATCTACCAAGCTGTCGAGAAAGCGGCCGAGTTGGCCGAGTTGTGGATGGAGGACCCGTTTGCCGCTCGCCAAGCCGCCGGAGAGTGGCGACCCTATAGCTGAGCACTCCGGATCCACTGAGGCTTGAAGTGGCCTAGTGGAGGCTGTTCAGGATTGGTGCAGGACGATTGCGGTCTTATTGGAGAAAGGCAACCATCTCAGCCCGAGACACGGGTCCACCCGGGATCGAACCGACTCTTGGTGACACCGGTGATGATTCCGTTGTTTGCTGCCTAGCCGATCGCCTCGTCGGCGGGGTCCGCTCGGGAAACGTCGTTGAAGAGTTTGGATCCGGAACTCTCAGGTGCATTGTTTCAGGCGCCAATCCTGAGGCGAATGGTTCAAGCGGTCCGCCGTTTCGGAGCACCGCAACCAATCGGTGTCTGGTCCACAGACTTCTGAGGCTACAACGAATTGCCGGCCCGGTGAAGGAAGACCGCCATCTGGGCACGGGTGACGACTCCGTTTGAGCCGAAGCGATCCTTTCCGGCTTCGGGGTTGACGCCACTGGTGGTAATCCATCCGATCTTTTCTTCGGCCCAGTGTCCTGTCGGCACATCATCGTAGAACTCCGACCCTGCCTTTGGGATGTGAGGAGACCAGGCCGCTGACGATATCCAGTAACCGTGATCGGTATGGGTAATCCGGCGCTGACCCGTGCCCTCGACATTTGCTATGAATAGGTTGTCTCTAGGGTCGCTTCCGGAAACGAGTGTATGGGTGCCATTGTCAAGGGATCAGCCCACCCGTTTGCGGGTGATCGTGAGCCAAAAGTCGCGAATTATGGAGACCCTTGTGGGCCCACCCCCGCCACCACCTTTCCATGGGTCGACCGCGCTCCGGCCAGCCTGTGGTGGGGCTTCCGTTGGCGCAGGAACCCTTTGATCCCTTGACGAACTCCGCTCGACGCCGGAGCGGAATGTCCTGGTGCTTGACTTGTATCAATGTGCATTCCCGAGTGGGACAAAGTCAATCTCCTGGGGCGTTTTGTTTCACAACCTTTAGCCGGACGGCAGGGGAGGGTTCGTCGTCTTGAGAACGGACAGTACAACGGGCTGTGGGGGTGTTGTCTCATTTTCTTTGTTTGGTGGGTGCTTCGGTGGTTTCGGTATTTGCGGTTGCGTCGGGTGGTTGTTGGGTGGTTGTGTTTTGGGGGTGGTTTGAGGGTGTACTTCCCGGTTGGTGTTTTGTGTATTTGCCAGTGGTCGTCGTGGACTTTGTGGTGGCATCGGCTGCATAGTAGGACCATGTCGTTGAGGTCGGTGTTGCCTTGGACTGCCCAGGGGATGATGTGATGGGATTGGCACCAGTT
>JAAXHN010000048.1:0-341 GCA_012270885.1 Acidimicrobiia bacterium
ACCTCGCTGGGAGCCTCCATCGCCACCGTCTCGATCCGGTCGCGGAAAGCCTCGGTGGTGACGTTGACCACGAAGTCGCCGCTGGCCATGGCGTTGGTGTAGGTGTCCTTGAGCTGCCCGCTCTCGCGCAGGCCCATGGTGATGCCCAGCAGCATGGGATCGCCGGTGATGGGCAGGTAGTAGCTCATGGGCGCGATGTTGGCCACCCCGTCGGGGCTGCGGGTGGAGACCATGGCGATGGGTCGGGGCACGACCAGTTGCGACAGCATGAACTGCCGCTCCATCGGCGGGTGTTCGGCCGGGTCGAAGACGACGGTGCGGTCGGGGTCCACGGGGCTGGT
>JAAXHN010000048.1:467-675 GCA_012270885.1 Acidimicrobiia bacterium
ACCAGCCAGCGGTTGAACTGGACCAGGGTCTCCTCCTGCCACGAGTAGCGGCCCCGGGGGGCGAGATGGGAGTTGAGACCCTTCTGGGTCATGGTGTCGACGTAGATGTCCTGCTGGTTGAAGTTGTTGACGCCCTCCTCGGCCGCCTTGAAGAGATAGTCGAACAGGGGATCCTCCAGCGCCGACGGTTCCAGGCAGTAGCCGATGT
>JAAXHN010000048.1:736-1061 GCA_012270885.1 Acidimicrobiia bacterium
GGGGGGATCAGCACGAAGCCGCCCCGCTTGCGCTGCTCGTCGGTGAGGTTGGAGAACACGGGCAGGATGCAGCGCTGGGTGGGATTGAACGAGCTGTCGATGTGGGTGAAGTGCTGGATCCGGCCGATGGCGCCGTCGGTGTCGTCCCAGGGCAGGAAGTCGTTCATGTGGCTGGGAGCGAAGGTCTGGAGCGGCCCATGCAACCGGCTGGCGTGATAGGGGTCGTTGAAGTTCTCCATCATGACCTTCCAGTTCCAGGGAAGGTCGTCGATCGTCTTGCCCTCCAGGGTGGTGGTCGACGCCAGGCCGTAGTTGGTGAGCATGG
>JAAXHN010000049.1 GCA_012270885.1 Acidimicrobiia bacterium
TACCTGATCATGCGCGAGGACGAAGTCCTGGGCATCCTGGAGGGCTAGGTTGCCTGAACCGGTCTTAGTCGCCGCAGACAGCAACGATCCCCACAATTCTTAGGAAAAGAAGGAGACAAGGAACATGGCAGCAAAAGAAGTCACTCACGGCGAGGAGGCGCGACGAGCCCTGATTCGGGGTGTCAACATCCTGGCCAACGCGGTCAAGATCACATTGGGTCCCAAGGGCCGGAACGTGGTCCTGGAGAAGAAGTTCGGTTCCCCCGTCATCACCAAGGACGGTGTGACGGTCGCCAAGGAAGTCGAGCTGGAAGGGTTGGAGAAGGTCGGAGCCTCCATGCTCCGCGAGGTGGCCAGCAAAACCAGCGACGTGGCCGGCGACGGGACCACCACCGCCACCGTCCTGGCCCAGGCCATCATTCGAGAGGGCGTGAAGACCGTGGCCGCGGGCGCCAACCCCATGGCCATCAAGCGAGGCATCGATCAGGCCGTCGCCGCGGCCGTCTGGGAAATCCGGAAGCTCTCCACCGAGATCAAGGGCGAGATGATCGCCCAGGTGGGTTCCATCTCGGCCAACAACGACGGCACCATCGGCGATATCATCGCCGAGGCCATGAGAAAAGTGGGCAAGGACGGCGTCATCACCGTGGAAGAGGCCAAGTCCATCGAGACCTCCCTGGAGGTGGTCGAGGGGATGCAGTTCGACCGCGGCTACCTTTCCCCCTATTTCGTGACCGACCCGGACCGGATGGAGTCCATCCTTGACGACGCCTTCGTCCTGCTGCACGAGAAGAAGATCAGCTCCATGAAGGACCTGCTGCCTCTGCTGGAGCAGGTGGCCAAGACGGGCAAGCCCTTCATCGTGGTGGCCGAGGACGTGGAGGGTGAGGCGCTGGCGACCCTGGTGGTCAACAAGCTTCGCGGCACCCTGCATGGCTGCGCGGTCAAGGCTCCCGGTTTCGGCGACCGCCGCAAGGCCATGCTGGAGGACATCGCCATCCTCACCGGCGGCAAGGTGATCTCCGAAGACCTGGGCATCAAGCTGGAGAACGTCCGGATCGAGGATTTGGGCCGGGCCAAGAAGGTGACGGTGGACAAGGACAACACCACCATCGTCGA
>JAAXHN010000050.1 GCA_012270885.1 Acidimicrobiia bacterium
CTAACTCCAACGCCACATCTTTGCGTGAATTGTCAAAAATATGTCAGAATTCCCTCTCATTATTCCATATCGCGCATATATCATTGCATAGCATTCTCGGAGACTAGAGGTTCTATGCGAATAGGCGTGCCCAAGGAGATAAAGAACGAGGAGCGCCGGGCCGGCCTCACACCCGAGAGCGTCGCGGAGGTGACGGATCGAGGCCACGAGGTGTTCGTGGAATGCCGCACCGGTGTGGGAGCGGGCTTCAGCGACGCGGAGTACGCTGCCGCAGGGGCGCGGATTCTCGAATCGGCGGACGAGGTGTTCCAAGCGGGAGAGCTCATCGTGAAGGTCAAAGAGCCGCTGGCGGTGGAGCGGGCCCGGCTACGACGCCACCACACCCTGTTCGCATACCTGCACCTGGCCCCCCACCCCGAGCAGGCCCACGATCTGGTGGCCAGCGGAGCGACGGCCATCGCTTACGAGTCGGTGACGGACCGAGCGGGCCGGCTCCCGCTGCTGGCGCCAATGTCCCAGGTGGCGGGAAGGATGGCCGTCCAGGCCGGGGCTAGATGCCTTGAAGCCTCCGCCGGAGGACGCGGCGTGCTGCTCGGTGGCGTTCCCGGAGTGGCCGCCGCTCATGTCGTGGTGATCGGCGGAGGCGTGGTCGGGCGCAACGCGGTGGAGATGGCGCTCGGACTCGGCGCCGACGTGACCGTCCTCGACCGGGACGCGGGCGCGCTCGAGTCCCTGGCCTCCCGGTTCGGGCCGGCGGTGCGCACCCTCTACTCCAGCCCGCGCGCCCTGCAGAGGCTCATACCCACCGCCGATCTGGTGATAGGGGCGGTGCTGCTACCTGGGGCCAGGACGCCCCGCCTGATCACGACCACGATGGTCAAACAGATGCAACCCGGCTCGGTGATAGTGGACGTCGCCATCGACCAGGGCGGCTGTGCGGAGACCTCGCGGCCCACCACCCACGCCGATCCGACCTACGTCGTCGACGGCGTCGTGCATTACTGCGTCACCAACATGCCCGGGGCAGTCCCTCGCACCTCCACCCAGGCCCTCAACAACGTCACGCTCCCCTACGTGCTCAAGTTGGCGGACTTGGGGCCGGTCGAAGCCATCCGAGCGGACCCGGGTCTGCAGAACGGCATGAGCGTGAGGCGAGGTCACATCACCGAGCCTGCCGTGGCCGAGGCTCTGGGGTTCCCCTACACGGCGCCGCTGGAAACGCTCGACTGAATCCGTCTCTCGGCCCCGGGACTGCCGGTGGTCAGGCCCTCCTCGGCCCGTGGTCGGCTGATCAAGCCACCCATGCCGGTTGATAGGAGTCAAGGAACACTTCCCTCCCCTCCCGGGAGGAGTCGTAGATGGCCATGATGATCGCCAGCGGCACCCGGGCATCCTCGCCGGTGAGGACCGGATCGCGGTCTTCGTGGATGGCGGCCACCATGTCCTGGAGTTGGATCCGGTGGCGCGACTGCGGATAGGCCCAGGGGTCGTCGATGTCGCTCAACTCGAAGGATGGTTCCACATCGACCCGGCCCTCGTCGCCCTCGACGTCCCAGAGGAGAAACTTGTCGTACTGGGCGTTGGCCACCACCGTGCCCTTCTCGCCATGGAGTTCCACCCGGGACTTGAGGGCGGTCCGGACCGACGAGGTGCTCTCGATTATCCCGATCGCTCCGCTCTCGAAGGTCACAACGGCAGTGGCGGTGTCCTCGATCTCGATGTCGTGGACCTGGGTGGCCACTCGCCCCATCACCGACCGTACCGGACCCATGAGGTACTGGAGGAGATCGATGATGTGGATCGACTGGGTCATCAGGCAACCGCCCCCCTCAAGTTCCTTAGTGCCGCGCCAGGCGGCGGAGTTGTAGTAGGCGGTGGTGCGGCTCGATTTGTCGACCGCGTCGCCCAGAAAGACCCGCCCCAGGCGGCCCGAATCCACCGCCTCCTTGAGAGTTCTGGCCACTATACCGAAACGCATCTGGAAGATCACACCGAGCTTGGTGTTATTGGCCCGGGACACACGGATCATCCGGTCGGCCCGTTCCAGGTTGATCTCGATCGGTTTCTCTACCAGCGCGTCCTTCCCGGCATTGGACGCTGCGATAGTGACATCGGCATGCAGACCGGAAGGAAGGGAGACGATCACGACATCGACGTCGTCGTGCTGAACCAGGTCCCGGTAGTCGGTGAACCAATGCTTGACGTCATTGGCACTGGCGAATCCCCTGACGTTGTCTTCGTTCCGGCTACACACCGCAACCAAATCCCCGCCCACGACATAGTTCATTTCCTGGGCCATGAAGCCACCCGACATCCCCGTGCCAACCAATCCAAAGCCGATCTTTCCGCTACCCATCGTTATTACTGCGCTTTCCTAGGCGAGATCTCCGAGAGGACACACGGATCTTTGCATCACACCTTTCAAGTCCTCTCTGACCAATGACCTAAAGAATTTACAAACCTCCACACGCGGCGCCAAGGTTTCTGACTGCGTACAGCCGACCTGTTTCAGGGGTTAGGGAGCCATACCCATACACTCAAAGCGAGTGACCCGTCCATCAAGCACCCAACCGCCCTCCGCCGGTTCCCCCCTGGTTGACTTGGTCGATCTCTCCGTCTCCCTGAGCGGCACGCCGGTGCTCTCAAAGTGCCGACTCAGCCTCCGTCCCGGAGAATCGCTGGGAGTCGCCGGTCCGAACGGCGCCGGCAAGTCCACACTGCTGGCCGTGGTGGCTACCTTCGTCACTCCCACCGGAGGCTCGGGAGCAGTGCTCGGGACCCCCCTCGGGAGTCCCCGAATCCCGGCGGTTCGCGCCGAGATCGGCTGGTCCGGCCACCTTCCCGCCCTCTATCCCGATCTGACCCTAGGCGAGAACCTGGCACTGTCGGCTCGGTTGAGTGGACACCCCGCATCCCGGGGCCAACAGGTCCTGGCCCAGGTCGGTCTGGCGGGCGCGGCGGGCATCCGGGCGGAGCGCTGCTCCAACGGGATGCGGCGGCGGGCCGACCTGGCTCGGCTGCTGATCGGCTCTCCCCGCCTGGTCCTGCTCGACGAGCCGGACGCAGGTCTCGACCAGGACGCCGCCCCGATAATCGACCACCTGATCCGCAGGACCATCCGCCGGGGAGGTGCTGTCCTGTGCGTCTCCCACGACGCAGCCAAGCTGTCCGGCTGGGTCGACCGGGTGGTGGAGATGCGAGACGGGAGGACCACTTGAGGGCCGGGTTCTGGCGATCGGCGGGCCTCATCGCCCTGCGGGACCTGCGGGTGGAACTCCGAAGCGGGGAGGCGCTCACTGTGGTGTTTCCCTTCGCGGTAGTGGCCAGTTGGATTGCGCCTCTGGCGACCAACGCCTCTCCCCTCCTGCTCCGGGACCTGGCTGCTCCGGTGTACTGGCTGATCACCCTGTTGTTCGGCATGATGATCGTATTGCGCCAGACCGCTCTCGAGACCCGGGCCCAGCGCCGCGCCCTGGCTTTGACCGGTCTTGACCCGGCCGCCCGATTCGCGGGCCGATCGGGAGCCTCGGGGCTGGTTCTGGCGGCGGTGGCCGGGACACTCATCCTTCCCGTGATCATTTTCTACGACTACCGCCCACCCTCGGGCGCGACGCTCATGGCGCCTGTGATCATCCTTGCCGCGGCGGGGCTGGCCATGCTGGGTACCCTGGCCGGGGACGTGACCATCGGGCTCCGGGCCCGCACCAGCCTTGCTCCCCTGCTGATGGCGCCCCTGGCCGTGCCGCTGGTGATGGGGGCCGCCCAGAGCCTGGAGAGTCTGGTGGCCGGCAAGAGTATCATCACCTGGGTATTGGCGCTGGTCATCGCCGATCTCGGGCTGGCCGCCGCGGGAGTGATGTCGGCCCGGGCCCTGGAGGAGATTTCCCTGTGAAAAAGAGGTTGTTGGCAGTCTTGACCGGCGTGGCGCTCGGCATCGGCCTGGTCCTGGCGTTCACCTCTCCCCCCGACCTCCTTCAAGGTGACTTCGTTCGCATCCTCTACATCCACGTGCCGTCGGCCTGGTTGGCTTTCCTGGCCTTCGGGGTGACAGCCGCCGCGAGCATCGGATGGCTGTTCTCCCGACGAATGACCTGGGATCGGGTTGCCGAGGCCTCCGCGGAGACAGGGGTGCTGTTCACCGCCATCGCCCTGGCCACCGGCATGATCTGGGGAAAGCCGGTCTGGGGTACCTACTGGGACTGGGGGGACGCCCGCTTGGCCACCACGGCCATGATGTTCTTCGTGTACCTGGGCTATCTGGCCCTGCGCCGCACCACCACCGACCCTCGCCTGCGGGCTCGCCGCTCGTCGGTGCTGGGCGCCATCGCGGTGGTGCAGGTGCCGCTGGTCTACTTCTCGGTGAAGCTGTGGCGCACCCTCCACCAGGGCCTGACGATCCGGCCCGACGGCATCCAGATGGACGGCGCCATGGTCTCCGCCCTCTTGGTGAACCTGGCGGCCTACACCCTGCTCTACGTGACGTTGCTCTCCTACCGGACCGCACTGGCCCGCCTGGAAGAGGCCACGGCGGCCGAGAGAATCCCAGTGCGGAGCCCGGTGACGGTCCCCCGGTTGGGTGAGGCGGACGCATGAACATTGGCTGGGTCTGGGCGGCCTATCTGGCCACGGGCGCGCTCCTGGCGGGCTACATACTCCGCCTGGCCATCCGGTGGCGAAGGGCGACGAGCCGGCCGGACTGATGAAGTCACGCCGCTGGCCGTTTCTGATCTTCGTGGGGGTGGCGATCCTGGTGGCCGGCACCTTCCTGATCCGGAACATCGACACCGATCTTGTCTACTATCTCACGCCCCGCGAGGCAGTGGACCAGCGCTCCAATTTCCCCGACGGGCGCCGCTTCCGGCTGGCGGGCATCGTGGTGGAAGGCTCGCTGGATGCCGGATCGGACCCTCTCCGGTTCCAGGTCACCGACGGCGCCTCCACCATTCCGGTCGTACTCGCCGACACTCCACCCCTGCTGTTCGATGAGGACGTCAACGTGCTACTGGACGGGGCCTGGCTGGATGATCACTACCGGGCCGACGGCGCCCTCATATCCCACGACGAGAACTACCGGGCGCCCCCGGTAGCCGACGACGGCTCCCGCTGATGCTCTCTCTCGCCGGAACCCTGGCGGTGTGGACGGCACTGGTCGCCTCCGGGTGGCTGGCTGTGGCCGGATGGCAGGCGGCGCGGAACCCGTTTGCGGACTCCCGTTCAATCGCGGCCCTCCGCCGATCCCTACTGGTCATGGTCCTCGCCGCACTGGGGGCGATGATCATCCTGGAGGCAGCCCTTCTGGCCAACGACTTCACGGTCTCCTACGTGGCGAACCACCATTCCCGCCACACGCCCTTCCCCTTCAACATCGCCACTGCATGGGCGGCTCTCGAGGGCTCGATCGTGTTGTGGGGTCTGGTCCTCGCCGGCTACGCATACGCCGTGTGGCGCAGGGCGACCGCCGGGGGAACCGGACCCGACTCTCTCGACTGGGGCGCACTGGCGGTGATCGGGGCAGTCGGCGTGTTCTTCTTCGGACTGATGGTCACCGTCGCCAACCCCTTCGAAGTGTGTACGGAAGCCGCCGCCCGCTCCTGCACGGCTTCAAGCGCCCTCCCCTTCTCCCGAGCCGTGGGTCCCCCCGACGGGTTGGGGCCCAATCCCCTGCTCCAGAACCACCTTCTGATGGCAATCCACCCCCCACTTCTCTACCTGGGCTACGTGGGACTGACGGTCCCCTTCGCATACGGGCTTTCGGCTCTGGCCCTCCGCAGGTCCGGCCCCGGATGGCTCCGCCGCAGCGGGCTGTGGACCCGGGTGGCCTGGGTGTTTCTCACCGCGGGCATCACCCTGGGCGCCTGGTGGGCCTACGAGGTGCTGGGCTGGGGAGGCTATTGGGCTTGGGACCCGGTGGAGAACGCATCCTTCATGCCCTGGCTGGTGGCCACTGCGTTCCTTCACTCTTCCCTGGTGCAGGAACGAAGGGGAATGCTGGAGGCGTGGAACTTCGTACTGGTGATCGGCGCGTTCTCCCTGACCATCCTGGGCACTTTCCTCACCCGGTCGGGAGTGATCGCCTCGGTTCACTCCTTCACCCAATCTGCCATCGGTCCCGCACTCCTCGGGTTCCTGGTGGTGGTTACGGTGGGCTCCTTCGCCCTGTTCGCCGCCCGCTCCCAACAGATCTCCTCACCGCCCCGACTGGAGTCCCCCTCCAGCCGGGAAGGGGGTTTCCTGCTCAACAACCTGCTGCTGACCGTCTACGCCATGGTTGTCCTGACCGGCACTCTCTATCCGCTAGCCCTGGAGGCGTTCACCGGGTCGGAGGTGGGCGTGGGACGGCCCTTCTTCGACCGGATGGCAGTCCCCATCAGCTTCGCCCTGCTATTGGCAATGGGCATCGGGCCGGCCCTCCCCTGGCGGGTAGCCCGCGCCCGGGTGGTCTGGTCCCGGGTTCATCTCCCTCTCCAGGTTGCGCTGGCCGCGGGCGTGCTGGTGATCATCGCCGCCACCCGGGTCGGGTACGTGGTGATGGCGGTCATAGCCGGAAGCTGGGTGGTGGCGGTGGCCGCAGCGCGACTCTGGTCTCAGGCCCGCCGCGCCGCCCGACCCAAGGGAGCGAACGCCTGGAGCATGATCCCGGCTGTGATCAGGTCGGACCGGGGCTTCTGGGGCGGGCAACTGGCCCATGCCGGGGTGGCCCTGGCGGCGGTGGCCATCGCCTGTACCGCCAATCTCTCACAGACTCTCGACCGGGTGGAGATGGCGCCCGGAGATCGAGTGGAGTTCGCCGGATACGAGTTGGTCCACACCGGAGTGTCCACTACCAGGACTCCTAACCGGCTCAAGAGTTCCGCCCATGTGGAAATCTGGAAGAACGGGCGGCGGGTCGGATTGGCGGAGCCCGCCCTGAGCCAGTTCGAGACCTCGGCGCTGCCCATCGCCACTCCCGGCATCCATCACACTCTCACACAGGACCTCTATTTGAGCTTGACGCGTATCGACGAGCAGGCGATCACCCTGCGAGCGGCCACCGCTCCTCTCCAATGGGTGCTGTGGCTGGGCGGTTTGACCTGCGCGGCAGGCGGTTTCTATTCGTTGGTGGGCAGGAAACGACGGAGATCGGGGGCGGTCCGCTCTCCCGAAGGAGAACGAGCGGGTGGCTGACCCCACCGGCATGCGCCTCCTGCTTCGCTGGGTATCTCCCCTGCTGACCCTGGCCCTGGCCGCCTTCGTGGTCGTCTCGCTGACCACCGCCGACCCGGCGCATCAGGATCGCGCCGAGAGGATCGGAAAACAGGTCCGTTGCCCGGCCTGTGAGGGGGAGTCCATAGCCGAGTCCCCAAGTTCCTACGCCGCCGACATGATGGGCTATGTCCGGGAGATGGTCACCCAAGGACTCTCCGACCAACAGATCCTGGACCGGCTCATGGCGGCCTACCCCCGTTCACAGATGCTCGATCCCCCGTTTCAGACCCGGACAGCCCTTCTGTGGGCGCTGCCCGCCACCGCGTTGGTGACCGGTCTCCTACTGGCTTTCTACCGCCTCAGAAAACCCGTCGCCCCCGAGTCGATCAGGGATTCAACGTGAGCGAGCCGAGCCACTGGGAGGCCCGGCTTGCCCAAGCCACCCGGGACCTCGAAGAGCTGGAACAACAGCTTGCCGAGGATGAGATACCTCCCTCCACCGCCCAACGGCTCCGGCGGATCTACACCGGGGAGATAGAGGAGGCCCGGCTCAGGTTGGCCGAGGAAGCATCGGTCTCCCCGGACCGAGAGTCCCCCGATCCGGACTCCCGATCCCGATTCTGGACTGCGGGGAGAGTGACGGTCATCGCCATTCTGGGGACCGCGGCGGTGGCGCTCGTGATCTCCGTGGGATGGTTCGTCCAACCCAAAGACCAGGCCGAACCCGCGGAAGGGGAGTTCGATCCGTCCCAGTACTCCAATGAGACCATGGAGGCGGTGATCTCTGCCAATGCCAACCACCCCCAGATCAACGGCATGCGCCTCGCCCTGGCCGGACGCTACTTCCGGGCCGGTGACTTCGGGCGAGCCTTCGCCCATTACCGAGGGGTGCTGGAGCACAGCCCAACGGCCGCAGAAGAGGCGGAGGCGCTGAGCCGCCTGGGATGGATGGCCTGGGCGGGGTCGGGAGAGATCGACCTCGCGGTCGACACCCTGGACCGTGCGCTCCTGGCGTTGCCCGGCTATCCCCAGGCGCTCTACTTCAAGGCCATCATCCTGTGGTGTGGAGCCGGGAAGGCAGCCGAAGCCGTGCCACTCCTGGAAGAGGCGAGCGAGGCGCTTGCATCCGAGGAGACGGTGGCCGCCGAGTTGGCCTCAGCCCGGGCAGGAGAGGAGTGCTCATGAAGAGGCGACCGGGACGAGCCGCAGTGGTGCTGGCGGTGGTGGTGGCGGTGACCACCGCCGTGTTCGCCGGGGTGTTCGCTACCCGCCTTTCCCAGGGTTCCCAACTCTCCGACTCGCCTCTGGTCGGTGCTCCCTCCCCGGTGATGACCCTCCCGCTCCTGGACGGATCCGGCGAAACGGAGATCCCCGACCCGGCGGCGCAGGTGACGGTGATCAACTTCTTCGCCTCGTGGTGCCTTGAATGCCGGGTTGAGCATCCCGACCTCCTGGCCGTTGCCGAGGCCTTCTTGGATTCGGGGGTCCGGCTCGTCCAGATCTCATACCAGGACCGTCCCGAGGACTCGATCGCCTTCCTGAACGAGTTGGGCATCTCTCCCCTGGTCAGATACGCGTCGGATCCCGATAGCCGCGCCGCCATCGCGTTCGGGGTGTTCGGGATCCCCGAGACCTATTTCATCGGACCGGACGGGGTGGTAACCGGAAGGATCATCGGTCCCTCCGACTCTCTCTCCCTGGGCCGCCAGATCGACCTGATCCTCGGGAGCGGCCGGCCCGAGTAGGGGGCGGTCCTCCGCTCAGGGGATCAGCTCGAACAGGACCCCGGCGGGCGGCGCCTCGGTCAACTCCCTCCCTCCCACTCCCAGGAGGTGCCGATCGAAAAACTCCACCAGGTAGTGGTCCACTACCGCAAACACCTGGGCGGCGGGCATGGTACCCCTCAACCCCAGGCGGCTTCCCAGGGGAGAGAGCACCGGCGCTATGGTGAAGTCGCCGTGAACAGTGTTCTGGATCCCTATCCAGTAGGTCCTCCGGTTGCTGCGCTCCACGAGTCCCCGCAACACCTGATCGTTCTCCAACTCCCGCCAGGGGTCGGAGCGGATGAACATCGACGGCACATCCAGTTCGCCGGATAGCTCCGAAGAGGTTATCGGCTCGACCCACCCGTCCAGGGCCGCCACCACCCGGCAGGAAGTCTCCAGGAGACAGGTCCTCACCGCCGCGCCTCCCCCCAGGGAGTGGCCGTAGATACCCAGCCGGTCCAGATCCGCCATCTCAGCCAGCCGGCCGAAGGGCCCGTTCGCACCCTGTTCCAACCCCCTGATGACCAGGCGCACATCCTCCGAATAGGTCTCCAGCAACCGGATGGCCGCCTCCTCGAAGGCATCGTCTCCCACATCGTCGGGATCGGGTAGAGCCTCGGGATCCAAGCGGGCGATCTCGCCGTCTTCGAAGACGGTGGCCACCGATCCGTAGGGGTGATCCACCGCGAGCACCAGGTAACCATGGCTGGCCAGAGACTCCATCTGGTGGACCGCGGCGTTGCGGAACAGCCGCCATCCGTGGGAGTAGATGATCACCGGGATCTCTCCCCGGTAAGGAACGGACTCCCCGTAGCTGTGCGAGGGGGTGTAGCGGGTGTGATTCAGAAAGAACCCCGGAAGCCCGAACGACTCGGCCACCGCCGGGCCGACCACGTCCAGATGGGCCACCCAGGGACTGAGCGGTTCGGCATCCTCCGGCACCCTGGCGGGATACCAGGCCTGGACCATCAGCCGCCGAAAGGTCCCCGGGCGGGGGCCGTACTCCTCGATACGGTCCACTCCCGAAAGCTCCAGGCTGGTGGTGGCGACCTGATAGGGTCCGGTGGGAGGGGGAATCTCGACAATCGGCAGAGCCCAAACCGGCGTAACCACCAACAGGATCCCCAGAAGACCCAGCGCGGCCCTCCGGATCCGCTGGTAGGAGACCAGTTGTCGCTCCCCCGTGAGAACATCACCCAGCGCCATTCCCAGGGCGACGCCGTACAACCCCCAGAGTTGCCAGCGAAAACCCTCCGCCAGGAACTGCCAGGCTACAGTGGCCACCAGCACCGTGGCGGCAATGCCCCGGCGCGGCCGCCGACCTTCCAGAGCCGGCCACAGCACCGCCAGCACGCACACGCCGGTGAGCAGCCATTCCCAGAGTCTCATCAGAACACAATTATGTCCCGGTCAAACGCCGGAACCGCCACCCTATCCCGCAGGGAAGCTAGCCGGAGATCGACAGCAACTCTTCGATCGCCGCTCGCAAGGTGGAGGAACCCTGACCACCACGCAACGTCTTGACAATGGTCTTGTCAGCGCCTACCAGGATGGTCACCGGCTGGTAACCCACACCGTAGGCCGAGAAGATCCGCTGGTTCTCGTCCAGTCCCCACATCACCAATCCCGACCTGAGCAACTGGTTGGCTCTTCTGGAGGTGGCCTGCAGGGGCGCTTTCCAGGCGGGCGCCACGAACGCCACCCGATCCTGGTACTCGGCGGCCAGACCATCGACAACGGGCAACTCCCGTTGACACGACGGTCACCACTCCGCCCAGAACACCAAGAACACGGGAAGGGGCTCGGCGGGGAGAGTGAACGTTCCCCCAGACCCCAGCTCCAAGGTGAAGTCTGGAGCGGATTCTCGGTTGTGCGGTTGGGTAGTGGTCGTGGTTGTAGTGACGGGCGCCGCGGTGGTAGTGGTGGTGGGCGCCCTGGTGGTGGTCGTGGTAGTGGGCGGCCTTCTGGCAGTAGCCGGGGCCTTGGTCGTGTTAGTAGTCGGAGCGGTGGTGGTTGTAGTGACGGGCGCCGCGGTGGTAGTGGTGGTGGGCGCCCTGGTGGTGGTCGTGGTCGCCGTTGTGGTGGTCGTGGTAGTCGTGGTCGGGGCTTCCGTAGTGGTGGTGGCGGCCGTGGTGGTGGTAGTGGGGCTTTCCGCGGTTGGGGTCTCCTCCTCCGCCTCCTGGTCCCTGGTCTCGATCTGCTCGGAGACCGTCGTGGTGGTGGGGGCCTCAGGTGCGGCCGTGGTCGGTGGGGCATCCGCCTCTTCACTCTCTTCCGGAACCGCAGTGTCGACATCCGGGAGCCTGTATAAATGTCTGTGTGAG
>JAAXHN010000051.1 GCA_012270885.1 Acidimicrobiia bacterium
ACCTTTTATAGGTCCTGAGCCTAGGGAGTTGACCCTCGCCGGCAACGTGTTGACCGGAATAATCCCCCCCGAGTTGAGTCGTCTGTCCCAGTTGGGGTGGCTGGACATCGGCCACAACCGGTTGACGGGAACCATCCCTCCCGAGTTGGGCCAACTATCCCGCCTGGGTCGGTTAGCCCTCTCCAACAACCGGTTGACGGGAAACATCCCCTTGGAACTGACTCACCTGCCGCGGCTGGGATGGCTCTACCTGTCCAACAACCAACTGACCGGAGAGGTCCCGACGGAACTGAGTCAACTGACCGGTCTGGGGGGATTAGATCTCTCAAACAACCGGCTGCGCGGGGAGATCCCGTCGTCCCTGGGTCAGCTCACCTACTTGGAGGAGTTGTCACTCGCCGGCAACCTGTTGATGGGGGAGATCCCGGTAGAATTGGCTCTGCTTTCCCGTCTGAAGCGCTTGCGGCTCTCCAACAACCGGCTGCATGGGAAGATCCCATCCGTCTTGGGCGGGCTGACCAACCTGGAGACGTTGGCGCTCGCAGCCAACCGGTTCACGGGAGGAATCCCGGTAGAACTGGGTCAACTGCCCGTGCTCACGTTGCTGAACCTTTCCGACAATCAGCTAAGCGGACAGATCCCGGTAGAACTGGGCCAATTGGAGCGCCTGGAGGGTCTGCTCCTATCCGGCAACCGGTTGACGGGCGGGATCCCAAAGGAACTGAGTCAACTGTCCCGGTTGTGGGACTTGTACCTCGACAACAACCAGTTGACGGGAATGATTCCTCCCGAGCTGGGCCAAATGGCCCTTGGGAGACTGCACCTCCAGCACAACCGACTGACAGGACCCATCCCGGCGGAGTTGGGCCGATTGCGAAACTTGGCGGAGTTCAGTTATCGGGGAAACCAGTTGACCGGACCGGTTCCAACGGAGTTGAGTCATCTGCCCGACGTTTACCTATTAAACCTGACCGCGACGCGGACAGCACCGGACCGAATCGAGGTCACTTGGGATGACCCCGGAGATACCACCGTCAGCTACGAGTTCCGACTCTTTGTGGAAGACACGGCCGCCTGGTCCGAATGGGCACAGATCGAGGATCCGGAGACGACGCTGAGGAGGGGTGAGGGACTGACCATTGAATGGACATTGACAGACCTCCCGGCGGATTCCGTCTATGGGACAATTCTGATCAGAGTGAGCAACCCAAAGGGCTCTCATATGTCGGATCCCGTCCCCGTGAGACACTTGCCAACCACTGGACCGGTGGGCCCGGAGCCAATGGAGGCCATCTTCGTCCCCGTGCTGCTGACCTCGGCCGGGCGCAACGACGCCTTCTTCACCTCGGAGTTGACCCTGACCAACCGGGGAACCGAAGCAGCCACCCTCCACTACACCTACACCCCCAATGCCGGAGGCGGCCGAGGCTCCGCCACCGCCACCCTGGCTCCGGGACGCCAGCGCATTCAACCCGACGCCATCGGCTACCTCACCGATCTCGGCATTCCCATCCCCGGCTCCGGAAACCGCATCGGGACCCTCCGGGTGGAGGTTTCCGGTTCTTCCGAGGTGAGCCTGACCACCCGCACCTCCACCGTCGTGCCCGACGGCCGCGCCGGCCTGGCCTATCCCTCCATCGCCGAGGAGGAGGGCTTCCAGGAAGCCGTCTACCTGTGCGGACTGCGCCAGAACACCCAGGACCGCTCCAACGTGGCCTTCCAGCACATGGGCTCCTCCGAAGACGGCCCCATCACCCTGAGGACCACCGTCTTTTCCGGGGAGGCCGACGACACCGGCTCCCGGGTCGTGGGAGAGGTGGAGCTCCAACCGGGAGGCTTCCACCAGTACTCGGGACTGCTGGGCAGTTCGGCCCAGGGCTACGTCAAGGTGGAAAAGGTCTCCGGGGAGGCCCCCTTCTACGCCTACGGGGTCATCAACGACAACTTCAACTCCGACGGCTCCTTCGTCTTTCCGGTGACCGAATCCTCCCTGGTGGGCACGACGGGACAGACCCTGCCGGTCATCATCGAAACCGGCAACTTCCAGAGTGAGCTGACGGTGACCAACTTCTCGACCACGGACCGGCAGGTGGACTTCAGCTTCGTGGCCGACGGGGTCGACAGGGGAGACGACACGGCCACCTTCAGCTTGGAGCTGAAAGCCGGGGAACAGACCATCCTGCCCGACATCGTGGAGGAACTGCGCCGGCGGGAGGTGGCGGGGATCGGCCGGGCCAGCCGGGCCTACGTGGGAGCGCTGTTCGCCAGGCCGTCCGAAGGGGACATGAGCGGCATCGTGATCGGGGCCCGGACGGGAGCTCCCGACAAGAGAGGGGGACAGTACAGTCTCTTCTACAACGGGGTGCCCAATGGCAGGGCTTCGGTCGAAAGCGCCTGGATCTACGGGCTGCAGCAGAACGCGGAAAACCGCAGCAACTTGGCCCTGGTGAATACGGGAGAGATCGACGACAGTTCCAGCACCTTCGAGATCACGATTTACGACGGCAGCGGGGAGTCCGAACCGAGAACGCGAAGCGTGACGCTGGGTCCCCGCCGCTGGACTCAGCAGAACGGGATTCTGGGCAGGATC
>JAAXHN010000052.1 GCA_012270885.1 Acidimicrobiia bacterium
AATTGGCAGAGCGCCGGTCTCCAAAACCGGAGGTTGTGGGTTCGAGTCCCGCCACCCCTGCTAACCAGTCACGATCGTTCAAACCCAAAACCTGGAACGGCTTGAGCATGAACCGACAGATGCGTCGTCTCGTCGAGCGCGAGGAGCGGCGGCAGAAGAAACAATCCCAAGACAAGCGGCCATCCGCCCGGGCCGAGCGCGCCGTCACCCCTCGCAAGAGGCCGGTGGCGCAGCGACCTCCCTTCCACACCCGGTTGATGATCTTTCTTCGGGAGGTGCGCACCGAACTCTCGAGGGTGTCCTGGCCGACTCGCCGCCAACTCGTGAACTTCAGCGTGGTGACCATAACAACGTCGGTGATCCTGGCTTTGGTGATCTTCGGCCTCGACGTCGCTCTCAAGCAGATTGTCCTCACTCTTCTCGGAGGTATCGGAAGTGGCTGAGATGGCAGTGACCGAGACACTGATGGCCGAGCCCGAGGAGGAGATCCCGGTCAGCCCCTACGACCTGCCCGGAGACTGGTATGTGATCCACGCCTACTCCGGTCATGAGGAGAAGGTCAAGGCCAATCTGCAAAAGCGTGTGGAGTGGCTTCGTCTCTCCGGTCGTATCTTCGATGTGCACATCCCCCGCGAGGATGTGGTGGAGATCCGGAACCGGAAGAAGGTCACGGTTCCCAAGAAGGTGTTTCCCGGATACCTGCTGGTTAGGATGTGGCTGGACGACGATTCCTGGGCAGCGGTGAGGGAGACTCCCGGGGTCACGGGTTTCGTCGCCTCCAACATGGGCAAGCAGAACCGCCCGCCGCCGCTATCCCGCCGCGAGGTGGAGCGCATGCTGGGCTTTCAGGAGACGAGAGCCAAGTCCAAGCCCCGGTTCAAGCCGGCCTGGGAAGTGGGCGAGACCGTGCGGGTGGTGTCGGGGCCCTTCAACGACTTCAGCGGCATCATCGAGGAGATCAACCTCGACCAGTCCAAGGTGGTGGTGCTGGTGGAGATCTTCGGCCGGGACACTCCGGTTGAACTGGGATTCGCCGACATCCAGAAGAATTAGAAACCGCCCCTCGAACAGGAGTCCAAGAAGATGGCTGTCAAAGAGATATCCGCCAGGGTGAAGATGCAACTCTCCGCCGGGGAGGCGTCTCCCGCCGCTCCGGTGGGCACCTCACTCGGTCCCCACGGGATAAACCTCATGGACTTCGTGCGCGCCTACAACTCCGCCACCGAGGACAAGCGCGGTTCGATCATCCCGGTTGAGATCACGATCTACAAGGACCGGACCTTCACCTTTGTAACCAAGACCCCGCCGGCGGCTTCCCTGTTGCGCCAGGCCGCCCGGGTGGAGAAGGGATCGGGCGAACCCCATGAGGTCAAGGTAGGGTCCGTCACCTCTGAGCAGGTGAGAGAGATCGCCGAGATCAAGATGCCGGATCTCAACGCCAACGACATCGAGGCGGCCATGCGGATAGTGGCGGGGACCGCCCGTTCGATGGGGATCGAGATCGAGGACTAGACAACCCAGAACAGATACGCCGGTGGGAGGCCCGGACAGCCCGGGCCGCCTGGACCACGGAGGTAGAGAATGGCAAAAAAGGGCAAGCGTTACCGGGATTCCATGCGAAGGTACGACCGCGCGTCGGCCTATGCGCCGACCGAGGGTCTTGACCTGGTCAAGTTCATGGCTTCGGCTCGCTTCGACGAGTCGGTGGAGGCCGCATTCCGGCTGGGCGTCGATCCGCGCCGGGCCGACCAGATGCTCCGGGGGAACGTCTCCTTTCCCCACGGCACGGGAAAGACCGTGCGGGTGGCGGTGTTCGCACCCCCTGAGCGACACGCCGAGGCCGAGGAGGCGGGCGCCGACATCGTGGGCGCCGACGATCTGATCAAAGAGATCTCCGAGGGAGGGGCGCTCGACTTTGACGTGGCGATTGCGGTCCCCGCCATGATGCCGCGGGTGGGCAGGCTGGGCAGGATTCTCGGCCCCCGGGGTCTGATGCCCAATCCCAAGTCGGGCACGGTCAGCAACGATCTCAGCGCCACCGTCTCGGCCTTCAAGGCCGGCCAGATCGAATACCGGACCGACCGCTACGGGAACGTCCACGCAGTGATCGGCAGGGTGAGCTTTGCCACCGCCAAGCTGGCCGAGAACCTCTCCACCCTGGCCGACGAGCTCAACCGGGCCCGCCCGGCGGCCGCCAAGGGCAGGTACATGAGGTCCTTGACCATCTCCTCCACCATGGGGCCGGGAGTCAAGATAGACGTGAACCGCCTGGATGAGTTGAACGCCCCCTGAAGTAGCAACCGGCTGGGGTAGCCCGCTGCTCGAGGCCTGCCGGGAGGATCGTCCGACCCGGCGAAGCAGCCACCCCCTCTTGGAACCACCCGGCCTCGCCACAATTCATGCGACCTCATGTTGAGAGCAAAAGAGTAGACCCTGCACCCGGCAAAGCCTGACCTGAGCGCCGGCCTCAATGCCCCGGCGGACAAAACAGCACCTCAACTAGAGGTTTAATGTGGACCTGAACATGCAGGCTCACCCAGGTGATACAAATTAGGCAGGTGATACAAATTAGGGGGGAATGAGCAGACTCTCCAAACCGGTTTTGCGTCGGAATCCGTTTGATCTACAATTTCTGAGGAGACAAAGCCAATCTCTGCCCTCGGCCCGAGACCGCTGGTTGCCGGAAGGTTCAAAGGATTGATTCCGCCAGCGCAGGTCGGTGTTATGCACCCCTGGTATCCCGGCCGAGGATGCCGGGGTTTTTACTTTGGAGGAACAGAAAATGCCGATGAGCCGTGCCGAGAAGATAGAGGGGGTCGCCGTCATCCGCGACCAGATCTCAGCCGTGGACGCTATCTATCTGACCGAGTTCCGCGGGCTGACCGTCAAGGAGGTCCAGCAGGTCCGCCGTTCTCTCCTGGAAGGCGAGGCCCGGATGAGAGTGATGAAGATGTCGCTGACCCGCCGGGCAATGGAGGAGATGGGTCATGACGGCCTGTCGGACCATCTCTCGGGGCCCACCGCTCTGGTCTTTGCGGAAGGGGATCCGCTGGCGGCGGCGCGAACCGTGCGAGAGCAGAGCCGCCAGTTCCGCAACCTGGTGTTGAAGGGGGGGATCATGGACGGAAAGTTCATCGGCGTCGATCAGGTGGCCGAATTCGCCAACCTGGGATCCCGAGACCAACTTCTGGGGAAGCTGGCCGGCGGCATCTCGGCGCCCCTTCACAAGACGGCCGGGGTGTTTGCTTCGTTCACCCGTTCCGCGGCGGGAGCCTTTTTACAGCTCTTGGAACGCAAAGAGTCCGCCGCCGCAGCCTGAGATTTCGAGACCGAGAAAGGAACCAAGAAAATGGCGAAGATGACTACTGATGAATTGTTGGGTGTTTTCGAAGAGATGACCGTACTGGAACTGAAGGAGTTCCTGGACGCCTTCGAGCAGCACTTCGATGTGACCGCCGCCGCTCCGATGGCCATGGCGGCCATGCCTGCGGCCGGTGGGGTCGAGGAGGAAGAAGAGGTCGAACAGACCGAGTTCGACGTGGTACTCACCGCCATCGGCGACGCCAAGATCGCGGTCATCAAGGAAGTCCGGGCCATCACCAAGCTCGGCCTCCGGGAGTCCAAGGAACTGGTCGACGCCTTCCCCAAGGCCATCCTGGAGGGCGTGGACGCCGCGGCGGCCGACGCAGCCAAAAAGCAGCTGGAAGGTGCCGGTGCCTCTGCCGAAGTCCGCTGATCGAACCGGGTCTCGACTAGACCCTGGCAAACCCTGACATTTACCCTATTGTCCCCTATTGTCGTGCGGCTGCGATGTGCGGATGGGGGTCGTAGCTGATTGCGGATGGGGGTCGTAGCTGATTAAGGTAACTAGTACACGACACACGGAAAGGAACAGTGATGAAAAGATTATTGGCTGTGTTGTTGGTGATTGGTCTGGTTGCGGCCAGTTGTGGCGGTGAGGACGAAATCACCTTGGACGAACTGAACGTCGCCTACTTCTTGGAGTGGCCGACAGCCAACCAGGTGGCCCAGGCGGAAATGACCTATGACGAGGCCCTCGGTGTAACCGTGAATTGGATTCCGTTTGCCAGCGGAGGTGACATGGCCCAGGCTATGGAAGCCGGAGACATCGACATCTCCTATTCGCAGGGACTCACACCTTTCGCCAACTTCGTAACCAGCGGCTCGGACCTGCTTATCGTCGGAGTGGCGGTGTCCTACGCGGATGCCGACAACTGCGTCGCGCATCCCGACTATGGGGTCACCAAAGAAAACGCCGCCGAAACTCTGGCCGGGCAAGGCATTTATACGCCTTTGGGTAACGTAACCCACTTCAAGCTCCTGAAGATGCTGGAGCACCTCGGAGTGGATACCGACAGCGTGGAATTCATCCAGTCAGAAGGCGGGCCCGCCGCGGTGGCCGCCTTGGATACCGGCGACATCGCCATGGCCTGCGCTTTCGGCGGCGCGGTCAACCGAATGATCGAGAACGGCGGAAACCTCGTGATGACCGGGGCCGAACAGGAAGCGATCGGCATCAGAGTATTCGATATCATCTCCACCACCGGAACGTTCGCCGCGGAGCATCCGGCTGCGATTACTGCGTTCCTGCAAGTGACCGAGGACGCCAACCGCGCCTACAACCAGGACAGGGAGCCGTTCATCGACACTATCGCCGGGGCGGCCAACATGAACCGAGCCGACACCATCGCTCTGTTGGACGCGTTCAGCTTCCCTGAGAAGGACGTGCAGCTCTCCGATGACTGGCTTGGTGGTACTGTCCAAGCCGTTATGAAGGAGCAGATGGACTTCTTCGTGGGCATCGGTGAGATCGACTCGGCCCTCGGAAGCTATGAGGATTTCGTGGATACCAGCTTCCTGGAAGCCGTCAACTAGGAAAAAAACACCGTCTGGTAGCGGGTGAGTGACCTTCGGGTAGCCTAAGCTTGCTAAGAGTTTCGGGCTAACGCACCCGCTACCGGCCGAAGGAGGTCTTGTGGAATCAATTATTGATGCATTGGCAGCAGCTTTCGGTTGGTTGACATTTGTCATCGCAAAGGCCGGCCCGGTGTTCGCCTGGGTCTTGTTGGCGGTGGCGGTCGTGGCTTCGCTACTCATGGTTGTCGATCTCTTGGCCACGCCCTCTCACCGCTTCAGCACCGCCGACCAGGCGGCCCGGCCCAGTGACGGTCTGCTTCTCATCGGGCAGCTGATGGGTTTGGCGGCAGTCGTGGGTGGCGCGGTGCTGACCTTCTGGGGTATCGGTGCCCTGTGGGCAGGCCTGTTGGCGCTGGTAGGGGGCGCCTTTCTGGTCGGGCTGCTCTCTGTTTATCGGCGCTCTGACGAGGACCGCCAAGCCCGAATGACGCGCCTGGTTTGGCTGACCCTGGCCGTGACTGTGGTCCTGGCCACATATCTTGCCTTCGTGCAACGCTTCGGTTCAGCCATCGTGTACCTGACGTTGCTCGGGTTGACGTTGCTGGTGGCGCGCGCCTGGTTTTTCCATAGCCGACCCGAGGTTCGGTTTGACCCGGCTGAAGTGGCTTTGGAGACTCGATCCCGCGACGAGCGCGCCACACTGGTAGTCGACAAGGTCGGAATGATCTATGAGCTGCCCGATGGCGGCCAGGTGGAAGCCCTATCTGATGTCTCGTTCACATTGGAGCCGGGCCGTTTGCTCACCTTGCTCGGCCCCTCGGGTTGTGGCAAGACCACCCTTTTGAACATAGTCGCCGGGTTTATAGCACCGACCTCGGGGGAGGTGAAGCTCGGGATCAAGCGGGTTACCGGCCCTGGGCAGGATCGAGCCATGATATTCGACCCGGTTTCCGGCCCCGGCCAGGATCGGGGCATGGTGTTTCAGCAAGGGGCTTTGTTCGAGTGGCTCACCGTGAACGACAACGTGGGTTTCGGCGCCCGCATGAACGGCAGGTCGAGACCTGTATCCCGGGAAGCGGTACAAGATCTCCTGCGAACTGTCGGCCTGCAGGACTTTGGCGACAAGGCCGTGTACGAGCTGTCCGGCGGCATGCAGCAACGGGTGGCGCTGGCACGCTGCCTGGCCAATGATCCCCAGATAATCCTGATGGACGAGCCCTTGGGCGCCTTGGACGCGTTGACCCGTGAAAAGATGCAGGGGTTGGTGCTCGACCTCTGGGACAAGACTGGCAAGACCATCATCTTGGTGACCCACAGCGTCGAGGAGGCCTTGTATCTGGGAGATCAACTATTTGTGATGGCGCCCCGTCCGGGCCGCATTGCCAAGACCTATGACCTGCCTTTCGCTCGAGAGGCACTCACAGCTGATCCCCGTGATCTGAAGACTTCACCGGAGTTCATCCGAGTCCGTGAGGAGATCCTGGGGATGATCTGGGAGATGGAGGAACAGATTATGGGAACCGGAGGACAAGCCTGATGGGTTCTGACACTGGACATTCCAAGAAAAGCGCCGGTCCACAATCGACGACCGGCGCCATAAGAGCACTCGTGCGTAGGATGAGGTATAGCCGGGAGGGGTCGGGGCAGGGGAAGACGGTTACCTTTGGTGACGCTTCGGAGGTAAAGGGGTCGCCTTGGTGGACGATCTGCAGCCTGCTGGTCATCCTGGTGGTTTGGTTCATATCCACCAATGTCTGGGGCCTGCCCGAGGAGTGGAGCGATTACGGAGAGCAGGTGCGGGCCGGGCTGGGGCCGGACGAGAGTTACGAGCAGCGGGACCTACTGCGAGATTGCGATGCCTACACCTCCAATCCGTCAGACTTTCCAGGCCTTCCGCCCTGTTCCTACACCCAATGGATAAGTGAGCGAGTTCTACCCAGCCTGGGGCAGATAGTGGAGGCCGCTTGGAGCTTCGCGGTTGACGGCTACAGCGATTACACGATGTGGGAGCATCTATGGCTGAGCTTCAGCCGGCTGGCCAAGGGTCTTTTCTTTGGAACGGTGATCGGGATACCCATCGGTTTGGCCATGGGCTTGTCCAACCGCTGGCGGGGCATTTTCGACCCGGTGGTCGAGTTGCTCAGGCCGATCCCGCCACTGGCCTTGATTCCTCTGTTCATCGTATGGTTCGGTATCGGTGAAGAGGGCAAGGTGAACCTGTTGCTGTTCGCCTCGATTTGGATCATGGTCATTGCGGCCCGTTCCGGAGTGCTGGCGGTCAACATCAGCAAGGTGCACGCCGCCTACTCCCTGGGAGCGTCCAAGAGGCAAGTCTTGCGCCATGTGATCTTGCCTAATGCGCTACCGGAGATCCTCATCGGGCTGCGGGTCGCTATCGGCGTGTGCTGGGGAACGCTGGTGGCTGCCGAGCTATTGGGGGCCAGCGCCGGGCTGGGTTTCACGATCTTCAAGGCTCGCCAGTTCTTCCTGCTGGACTTGATGCTGGTAGCCGTGGCTCTTATCAGCATCCTTGGCGTCTCCATGGACATAGTGATGCGCATGGCAGAGAAGCGACTCATACCTTGGCGGGGCAGGGGCTGATTCTGTGATGGATCCCCCCTTCTTGGCGTCGAGGGGGGAGAGGGAGTCAACCTTGGTCGAGATAAGCGGCCAATCCGGCGGTTTCTCGGTCCCGTAGCAGTACATAGGCGCGGAGGCGTTCCAGGGCCTGGGTCTTGGCCTTCTCCGCTTCAGGTATCTCGGCCTCCTCGAGGAAGGTGGCGACCTGTTCGGCGATCCCCGGACCGGAGAGGTTGTGAGCGCTGTCCACCAGGTATCTGACTGTCATGGGAGGGAGGGCGGCCACTATCTCGGTCCAGACTTCCTGTGTCTTCTCCCAGGCATAAGCGCCGGTTTCCTTGCGCCGGAACATTCCTCCCACCACCCATGAGGCGTCCTGGTTGCGAATCGTTCTTTCCATCACCGCCGCCAGGATGGCGTCGACACTGGAAGGGGTCTCGACGAAGGTAAGCGAGCGCAGGAACCGGAGCTTCTCCTGGGGCGAGTCGTTTTCCTCATAGAGGGAGAACAGGCGCTCGTAGGTGTGGTGGTCGCCGGCGGCGGCCACCGTGTACAGACAGGCTTGCGCCACTTCGGGGTCGATTCTTCCGGGGTCGGCGAGCCAATCCTCGAAGACCTCTTGGGAGCGCTCCACTACTCCGGGGTTGCGAGCCAGCCTCGCGGCGCTTCCCAGGATCAGCCCTCGAAGCTGGCGGGTCAGATCGCTGTCGCCCGCCTCGGGTTCCCAGCCCAGGCGGTCGAGGGTCGGCTCGATCAACTCCATGACCAGATCGGAGAAAGGCGACCTCTGAGCCTCCGAGACCAGGTGATGGTCCATGGTCCCCAGGCCTCCCAGCACCGTCGTCCAGATCACGAACTCGGTCTCGGCCCGGTAGGCGGTGGCCAGCCCCAGGTAGGAGGCCGTATCGATGTCCCCGCTCTCCACCAGCGCCCAGGCGTCGTCGATCAGACAGAACCGCTCCAGGTCGTCGAGCGATCCCAGGTTGGCCACCAGCGCCTCGAGGAGCCGTTGGGAATAGCGCACCCGGTAGAAGCCGTGCCCTCCGGCGTTCGCGGCTATCCATCCGGGCCGGAGGCCCGTGTGCGCGGCTGACCGGCGATCGGTCAGCAACTGGTTGGCGTGGAAGGCCCCCTCGTCGGTCTCTCCCCGCAACCGGATCGGGATCCGCCATCCGGTCGGGTCGTCGGCGGGGATCCTAAGATGCCGCCGCTGGGTTATCTCCACGGACTCGCCGCTCTCGGTGACCTCCACCAGCGGGTATCCACCCTGGTAGATCCAGGTGTCCATGATCTCTCCCACCGGCTGGCCCGAAGCCTGATCGAGACTCGCCCACAGGTCGGCGGTGTCGGTGTTCCCGTAGGCGTGGGTCCGCAGATAGTTTCCGACCCCCTCCCGGAAGGTCTCCTCGCCTAGGTACTGCTCCATCATCCGGAGGACCGCCGAGCCCTTGCCGTAGGTGAGGGCGTCGAACATCTCGTTGGCCTCGGCGGGCGATTGAACCTCGAACTCCACCGGTCGGGTGCTCACCAGAGAGTCCACCCCGTAGGCCCAGGGTCGCTCCAGTCCCGCGAAGGTGAGCCACCTCTTCCATTCGGGGCGCATGGCGTCGGTGGCTTTCATCTCCATGAAGGAGGCGAAGGCCTCGTTCAACCAGATCCCGTTCCACCACCTCATGGTGACCAGGTCGCCGAACCACATGTGAGCCAACTCGTGGGCGATCACGTCCAGGATGCGGGTCAGCTCCGCGGTGGTGGCGCTCTCGGGATCGGTGAGGAGCGCCGTCTCCCGGTAGATGATGCATCCCAGGTTCTCCATGGCGCCGAATGCGAAGTCGGGGACCGCCAGGTGATCGATCTTCTCACCCGGGTAGGGGATACCGTAGTAGGAGCGGAAATACCAGAGACAGAAGACGGCGCACTCCAGGGCGTAGTCGGTCAGATGTAGCTTTCCCCGCGGCGCCACGATCCGCACCCCTACGCCGTCCACGTCCACCGCCGGGGTGGCCTCGAAGTCACCCACCACGAACGCCACCAGGTAGGTGGACATGGAGATGGTGTCAGCGTAGGTGATGGCCATCTTGCCGGGCCCGTGTTCGGCCCGGGTAATCTCGCGGCTGTTGGATATCGCCATGAGGTCGGTGGGCACCACCAGGGTTATCCCGAACACCGCTTTGAACTCAGGCTCGTCCCAGCAGGGAAAGGCCCGCCGTGCGTCGGTCGCCTCGAACTGGGTGGTGGCGATCACCTGCGTCCGGCCGTCGACGTCGGTGAAGGTGGAGCGATAGAACCCCTGGAGATGGTCGTTCAGGACGCCGGTGAACTCCATGGAGAGGACCGCGGGTCCGGCAGGCGCAGTCCCCGCAAAGCCGATTACCGCCCGCTGCAACTCGGTCTGGTAGCTGACGGTCCCCTCGAGACCGGCGTTCTCCTTCCCGACCCCGAGCGTGGCGCGGGTGATATCGAGGTCCACCGCGTTGAGAACGATCTCCGAAGTCGCCTCTGCGATCTCCAGGTCGACCTTCACCCTGCCGGTGAAGGTGAACTGGCAGAGATCGGGCTCGATAACCAGTTGGTAGCGGCAGGGGAGCGCCGTCCGGGGCAGTCGGTGAGGGTCGGGGGCGCTCATGTGGGATTCTCCTTGGTCTCGGGGGATGACCAGTCGGTGTGGAAGTTCTCGGTGAGGGGGCGGTCGGTCCTCTGGTAGGTGTGGGCGCCGAAGTAGTCGCGCTGTGCGGCCACCAGGTTGGCGGGAAGCCGCTCGGAGCGGTAGCCGTCGTAGAAGGCCAGGGCCGCGGAGTACCCCGGCACGGGGATTCCGGCCAGCGCCGCCTTGGCCACGATCAACCGCCATCCCTCGGATGCCGCTGTGATCGCCCGGTTGAAGTGGTCGTGCAGTAACAGGTTGGCGGGCGGGGACTCGGAGCGGAAGGCGCCGATCACCTCCTCCAGAAACCGGGCGCGAATGATGCACCCCTCCCGCCACACCTCGGCGATCCGAGCCAGGTCGAGGTCCCAGGAGAACTCCTCGGCGGCGGCGCGCAGCACCATGAAGCCCTGTGCGTAGGAGATGATCTTGGAGGCGTAGAGCGCGTCGTGGATCCATCCGGCCAGCCGAACGGGGTCCCCGGTCAGCCGCGGGTCGCCCGGGCCTCCCAGCACCCGGGAAGCGGCGGTCCGCTCTGCCTTGAGGGCCGAGACCGCCCGGGCCATGACCGCCTCGGCCACCAGCGTCATGGGCTGGCCCAGGTCGAGGGCGACCTTGACGGTGTCCCTCCCGGTGCCCTTCTGGGAGGCCAGGTCCAGCACCTTCTCCAGGAGCGGCTCCCCGTCATCATCGCGGCGGGAAAGGATCTCGGCGGTTATGTCCACCAGGTAGGAATCAAGGGGACCTTCCCGCCACCTGTTGAACAACTCGCTCATCTCCTGATGGGTCATCCCGGTTGACTTGAGCAGGTGGTAGGCCTCGGCCAGAAGCTGCATGTCTCCATACTCGATGCCGTTGTGGACCATCTTCACGAAGTGGCCCGCTCCCTGGGGACCCAGCCGGTCGCAGCACGGGGTCCCGTCGGAGAGCTTGGCGGAGATGGCGTTCAGGGGATCTCTGAGAAGGTTCCAGGCTGCCCGACTGCCCCCCGCCATTATCGACGGGCCGCGCCGGGCGCCCTCCTCTCCTCCCGAAACCCCCACGCCCAGGTAGTGGATCCCCTGGGATTCGGTCTTCGACAGGCGCCGGGCGGTGTCGAGGTGGAAGGAGTTGCCCAGGTCGGCCAGCACGTCCCCGGGGGAGAGGAGGGGAAGGAGTCGCTCGATGAAGGAATCCACCGGCGAGCCGGCCTTGACCATCAGGAGAATCCTGCGGGGCGGATCCAGGCGCTCCACCAGGTCTTCGAGGGTGTCGGCGCCGGTCACCGGAAGGCCGGAGGCCCGCTCGGCCAGGAAGCGGCGGGTCGTGGCGGTGGTGCGGTTGTGGACGGCCACCCGGTAGCCGTGATCGACCAGGTTGAGGACCAGGTTCTGTCCCATCACGGCCAGGCCGACCAGACCGATCTCCATCTTTTCGTTCACCCGCGCCAAAGGGTAATGCCTCCCGCCGCGCCGGGATTCGCAGGACCGGGGGGGCGGCGAAGGAACGCTACCGAAGTGGTGTCGGACACGGTATCTTTTCTGTGAATGCGCTGGTCCGAACTGTTCATACCCACCCTGCGGGACGATCCCGCCCACGCCGAGGCGGCCAGCCACCGCCTCCTTCTCCGGGGAGGATTCATACGGCAGTTGGCCGCCGGGCACTATTCCATGCTGCCCCTGGGACAGCGGGTGCGGGACAGAGTGGACCGGATCATCCGGGAGGAGATGGATGCCATAGGGGGACAGCACTTGCACCTCCCGGCTCTCCATCCCGCCGAGGTGTGGCGCCAGTCGGGACGGTGGGAGGCCATGGGGGAGGAGATGTTCCGGCTAGAGGACAGGAAGGGTGTGGACCACTGCCTGGGCATGACCCATGAGGAGGTGATAGCCCTGCTGGCCGGGGAGGTCTTCTCCTATCGGGATCTTCCCCAGATCTGGTACCAGATCCAGACCAAGTTCCGCGATGAGCCCCGGCCCAAGGCGGGAGTGCTGCGGGTGCGGGAGTTCACCATGAAAGACTCCTATTCACTGGACGTGGACCAGGCGGGGTTGGACATCGCCTTCGATCTCCACCATCAGGCCTATACCGCCATCTTCCGCCGTTGCGGGCTGGAGGCCCTGGACGTGGTGGCGTCCTCGGGAGCGATGGGCGGATCCGAGTCGGTCGAGTTCATGGTTCCCAGCCCGGCGGGGGAGGACTGGATAGTGACATGCGACGGCTGTGACTACCGCGCGAACCTGGAGCGGGCGGTCTCGGTGATACCGGAGATCGACGACGGCCCATCCCAGGGGGAGACCGAACTCCTGGCCACCCCCGGAATCCGCACCATCCGGGCCCTGGCTGACGCACACCCCGACCTCGCCGCCCCGGAGCGCCAGATAAAGACCCTGGTCTATGTGGTGGACGGTGTGCTCACGCTGGTGCTCCTGCGGGGGGATCACGAACTACTGGAGCAGAAGCTGGCGGACACGCTCGGCGTCGCCAATCTGCGCCGCGCCCACGCCGACGAGATCCGCGCCTGTCTGGGCGCCGACCCGGGGAGCCTCGGGGCGGTGGGGGTGAAGGACCTCCCGGTCATCGCCGATGGCTCCCTGGGCGGCCGGCGCAACCTGGTGACCGGCGCCAACCGGGACGACTGGCATCTCAGCTCGGTTAACGTGGAAAGGGACATCGAGGTGGGGCGGTGGGCAGACCTGCGGGGGATATCCGCGGGGGAGCACTGCCCGCAATGCGGCGGGACTCTCGACGTGTGGAGGGGGATCGAGGTGGGACACATCTTCAAGCTGGGTGACCGGTACTCGCGGGCCATGGGCGCGATGGTCCAGAACCCCCGGGGAGACTCAACTCCCATCGTGATGGGTTCCTACGGGATCGGGGTGGAAAGGACCATGGCGGCGGTGGTGGAGTTCTCCCACGACCGGCGGGGGATCGTCTGGCCGGTCTCGGTGGCTCCCTACCACGTGGTGATCACGGTCCTGCGGGCCGACAACCCCGAGACGCTGGCGGTGGGAGAACGTCTCCATGACGAACTCACCGGAGCGGGCCTCGAGGCTCTCCTGGACGACCGTCCCGAGCGGCCGGGCGTCAAGTTCGCTGACGCCGAACTGATCGGGATCCCCTACCGGATCACTGTCGGTCCCCGGAAGCTGGCCGAGGGCCTGGTGGAGTTGACCACCCGCTCCGACCTGGAGACCACCGAAGTCGCAACGGGCGAGGTGACCCAGAGGGTGGCCGGGATGGTTATCGCCGCCCTGTCGGCTGGCTAGTTGCACTTCCCAGGGACGTTGTTGACAAATGTTTGGTGGGTGAGGGCATCCCTGGTTTGATTCGTGGGGTGGATCGCTACCCACTCGGAGGAATACACCCCTTGGCTATGAGACTCCATCCTCTCAAGATAGAAAGTGATGGTCCCCCGAT
>JAAXHN010000053.1 GCA_012270885.1 Acidimicrobiia bacterium
AGGCGCGCCTCCCCTCGACTCTACCCGAAGGTAGGACGCATCGGTTCTCTGAATCTGGTAAAATACTCTTGAGGAGGGAGTTAACCAGATTCTTAAAGGAGCACCGATGCCAACACAGTGTAACACCAAACCCCTGGAGTATGAACCCCACGGCCGCCGCCGCGTGGTGGCTGATTTCGACGGCGGCCCCATCACCTCCGATGCCGGCACCTTGCTGTTGCGCCGGGTAGATCGACACCTGTCTGTTTCTGACCAGGTAGCAGCCTACTTCACCGATCACCGCGACCCCAGGCGGATCCGGCACAGCCTGCGTAAACTCGTCGCCCAGCGCATCGTTGGCATCGCCCTCGGCTACGAGGACCTCATCGACCACGACCAACTCCGTCACGATCCCGTGATGGCCTTGTTCTCAGAGAATGGCCGCCGTCCCGACTCGCCTCCCCTGGCAGGCAAGAGCACCCTCAACCGGCTCGAACACGCCCCCACCGACGGCCCCGGCCGCTACCACAAGATCGACCCCGACCCCGAGGCCCTCCAGGCCCTCTTGGTGGCACTGTTCATCCAAGCCCATCCTCAACCCCCCGATGAGATCATTCTCGACCTCGATGCCACTGACGATCCCCTCCACGGTGAGCAGGAGCAACGCTTCTTCCACGGCTACTACAAGGGCTACTGCTATCTGCCCCTCTACATCTTCTCAGGCCGCCATCTGCTCGCGGCCCTGCTCAGGCCCGCCAACATCGATGCCTCCGCCGATGCCCTCAAGCACGTCCAGCGCATCGTCTCCCACCTGCGGGGTAGTTGGCCTGAGGTCAAGATCCTGCTGCGGGCCGACTCTGGCTTTGCCCGTGAAGAGCTGATGGGNNGTCGACTATCTGTTCGGCCTGGCCCGAAACTCCCGACTTTAGGACGCCATCGCCCCCGAGTTGGCTCAGGCCCAGACCCTCTTCAACCAGCAACACCAGCCCGTCCGCCTCTTCACCGACCTCTCCTACCGCACCCACAAGAGCTGGTCTCGCCAGCGCCGCGTGGTCGCCAAAGCCGA
>JAAXHN010000054.1 GCA_012270885.1 Acidimicrobiia bacterium
CACGATCACGAGGATGAGGACGACGACGATCACGCCGATCACGAGGATATGGACGACGATGATCACGCCGATCACGATCACGAGGATGAGGACGACGATGATCACGCCGATCACGATCACGAGGATGAGGACGACGATGATCACGCCGACCACGACCATGAGGATGAGGACGACGATGATCACGCCGACCACGACGATGAGGATATGGACGACGACGATCACGCCGACCACGACCACGAGGACGAGCCCCTTGCTGTCGAGGACGCTACCGGTGAGTTGGTCATGCTGGAGCACCCGGCGGTCCGGGTTGTCTGCCTCACTGGGCTCTGCGTCGACACGATGTTCGTGCTCGGCGTCAAGCCGGTGGCTGCCAATGACCTGCTCCACCGGGATCCCGCCTACTGGGGACCCGACGAGATCGAAGTCGGACCCGTTAGCGGCTCGTTCTTCGAGCCAAGCCTGGAAGACATCGCAGTAGCGAACCCCGACATTGTCATCGGGCTCGGCGGGGTCCACGACGGCCTGCGCGCCGGCCTCGAGAGCATCGCACCGCTGTTCATCGTCAACCCGATCGGAGTTGACGGGATGCTCGCCCATGTCGAGGAGATCGGAATCCTTCTCGGAATGGAACACGAGGCCGAAGAGGCAGTGGAGGAATTCGCATCCCGGCTCGAGCAGTATGTCGCGGGAGTTGCGACAAAGAGGTCCGTCATGGTGGTGTACGGGTCCGATGTCAATATCGGGGCCGACACGGTGTGCACGCCGGCCGTAGATGCGCTGGCTCGCGCCGCGGTGTACCCCGAGGAGTTCTCCGGATGTGATGTCCACCAGCCGTTCCCGAGCTTTTCCGTGGAGCAGTTGCTGGGTATCGATCCGGACGTCATCTTCGTCCAGACGTACGGATTCGGGCCAACGCCCCCCGAGCCGGTCTCCGAGCAGCTCGTTGACCATGTGATCTGGAGGGAGCTCGTGGCGGTGCAGAACGGAGAGGTGCACGAGGTGGACTTCTTCATTTGGGGCACATCCCGAGGCATTAACGGCACGAACTTCGTGCTTGACGAGGCGATGCCGAAGATCTATCCGGAGGTATTCCCGGCGCCTCTGCCTTGAGCACACACCCCGGCGAGGCGGCGACACCGGGCCGGACCTGGTTCCTGGTGATAGTCGCCGGAGCGATACTGGTGGCGCTCGCCGCCCTCGCCATAATCCACCTGAGCACGGTTGAGCCGAGGGTGGCGCCCGGGCAACTGCCCGGCATCCTGTTGGGCGAATCCGGCGACCGGATCGAACGGCTCGTGGTCCGGGAGCTGGGGTTGCCGCGGCTGATCCTGGCGCTTTTGTCCGGCGCGGCGCTGGGGCTGTCGGGGGCCATCCTTCAGGTCGTTCTCAGGAACCCGCTGGCCTCGCCGGGGCTGCTCGGCGTCTCGGCCGGAGCATCCCTGGCGATGGCAATCATCCTGCTGCTGAACGCACCCGTCCTGTTCGCCCTTCACCCCGTCGTGGCTCTTGCCGGGGGGCTGGGCGGGGGCCTGATCGTCCTGGTGGCGTCGCGGGGGGCGCGTACGCCGGTGGAGGCGGCGCTGACCGGCGTGGCGGTTGCGGCGCTCCTCAATGGGATCATCCTGGCCGTGATCGGCCTCGCCGCCTCATCCGGTGCGGTGCGGGTCTTCTTCCTGTTCACGGTCGGCAACCTCTCGGGTAGGACTTGGGACCATGTCCAGTTGGTGTGGCCGTGGGTGCTGGTGGGGGTTCCCGCAGCTTTCATCCTCGCTCGAGGCGCCAACGTGCTCCAGTTGGACGAGGATGTCACCTCGTCGCTGGGGATGCAGGCAAAGCGCATGCGCATGGTCTTCATCACCCTGGCGGCGTTGCTGGTCGGGAGCATCGTGGCGGTCGCCGGGCCCATCGCCTGGGTGGGGCTCCTGACGCCACACATCGCTCGCCTGATCGTCCCGCGGCCGGATGCCAGGCTTCTCTTTCCGGTGTCCACGGTGATTGGAGCGCTCCTGTTACTGGCCTCCGACGTGCTTGCCAAGGTCGTGATCTATCCGGGCGAGATTCCGGTGGGGCTGTGCACGACCCTCCTGGCCGCTCCGTTGATCCTCCTCCTCCTTCGCCGTTCAAACCTGGGACTGAGCCGCTCGTGACTTCGACGCGCTCGTTCGTGGCCCTCATGGTGCTCGGCTGCATAGCATCTCTTGCCCTCTTCATCCTCCACCTCGGACTGGGCACCGTCTGGATCCCGCCGGATCGTGTCATCGAGGTCTTGTTGGATGGATTGACTGACCACACGGATCGGACGATCGTCTGGGACCTGCGGATGCCCCGTGCGATCCTCGGGCTCCTGGTGGGTGGCATGCTGGGCCTCTCGGGGGCGTTGCTGCAGGTCGTCATGCGCAATCGCCTCGCCGAGCCCGGTCTCACCGGCGTCTCCACGGGAGGCATTCTCGCCGCGGTCCTCTTCCTGGGAGGCGTGTGGGGACTGCCTCAACCCGGCCGCCTGCTCCCGTTCGTGGTGCTCGTGGGCGCCCTGGCCGGGGGGATACTGGTGCTCTTGGTGAGTTCGAAGCGCGGAGGCATCGATCCCTTGCGACTGATCCTCACCGCGGTAATCGTCAACGCCATCCTTGGATCGCTGACTGCGATTGTCATGCTGCGCTCCAATTACGCCCTGGGCAACATCCTCTCCTGGCTCATCGGGTCGCTGCATGGCCGCGTCTGGGATGACGTCTGGCTGGCGCTACCGTGGGCTGCCGTCGCCATCCCCGCCGGATTGCTGGCTGCCCGAGCCGCCAACGTCCTCCAGCTTGACGACGAATCCGGCCGCGCTCTCGGCCTCCCTTTGCAACCTGCTCGGGTGGCGCTGTTCGGGCTGGCCGGCGTCCTGGCTGCCGGGGCTGTGACTGTCTCCGGGGCCATACCATTCGTTGGCCTGATGGCCCCGAACGCGGCTCGGGCGGTCGCCGGCGCCGACGCTCGCCGTGTCCTTCCCCTGGCCGCCCTGATCGGTTGCCTGCTGCTGCTGGCGGCCGACCTCGTCGCCCAATCGTTCTCCATCAAACCGCCGATCCCCTCCTCGGCGTACCGTGTGGGCCTTCCCGTCGGGGCCGTGATGGCCATCCTCGGGGCGCCACTGCTCATCTACCTGATTCGGCGGAGCACCAGATGAACGACGTCGAACCGATCAGGCTGGAACAGGTCAGCGCCGGCTATGGGCGGCGGATGGTGCTCGAAGGCCTCGACCTGAGGTTGCAGCAGGGCACGATCACCGCCATCGTCGGGCCGAACGGGTCGGGGAAATCCACGGTCATACGGGCGATGTCCCGCCTGCTTCCGGCCCGGAGCGGCGTCGTGTTCCTCGATGGGCGGGACATACGGAACTTTGGATCTCGCAATATCGCCCGCCTGGTATCCGTCCTTCCCCAATCTCCATCCAGCCCACCAGGACTGACGGTTCGCGAACTCGTCGAGTTGGGCCGCTTTCCCCATACCGGGCTGTTCGGGCGACACGGCGCCGAAGGCAAACTCGCCGTGGAGTCCGCGCTCACACTCACGGGTTTGAGCGGTTTCGCGGAACGCCCCCTGGACGAACTCTCCGGGGGAGAACGCCAGCGCGCCTGGATCGCGCTGGCGCTTGCTCAAGGCGCCAACACCCTTCTCCTCGACGAGCCGACCACCTTTCTCGATGTCCGGCACCAGTTCGAGGTCCTGGACCTCGTGGCGTCCCTCTGCGCGAGCGGCGACATGACGGTCGTTCTGGTGCTCCACGACCTCTTGCATGCCGCCAACTATGCGGACCGTGTCGTCGTGGTGGACAGCGGCCGGATCGTGGCGGACGGCGCTCCCTCCGCAGTGCTCAACGTTGAACTGATGCGGACGGTCTTCGGCGTGGCGGCAAAGATCTTCACCGACCCCGAATCCGGTCGGATGGTCTGCCTGCCGATCGGCCCCGACAGGAGTTGATCTCCGCTGTAGCAGGCCACAGAGTCAAAGCCTCGCTTACCCGCCTACGATCGTCGCGCATCTTCAACTCCCCGTGTCGGTAATCGCACTCCTCGCGGGCCCGGGTTGAGCCCACTCAAGATGATCCACCGACTGACTAGGAATCCGTTGATCCCCCCCTATACTTAACAGCGTTTACTAAAGCTACTTCAGTATGATAGGGATCAGTGTGAGCGGAATGAACAGCGAGGCTTATTGGGAGAACTTGGTGAAGAGGAGTCTTTGCCGGTTTTTATTACTGAGGCAATTGGCGGACGGCCCTCTTCATGGGTATGCGATCAACCAGGCCATCAAGGGAGTTTGCCAGGGGTGTTGTGAACCCACGGAGGCGATGGTGTACTCGACGTTGAAGGAGTTCCTGGAACATGGGTACGTGGAGAGCCGGATGGAGGAGCATCATGGCCGCCGTCGTCGGGTTTGTTGGCTTACCCCGATGGGCAAAGAGGCCTTTCAGTGCGCGGCGCGGGTGTGGGAGCGTATGTTGCCGGTGGTGCAGGACTCCTTGGCTTATGCGCTGTACCCCGAAAACCAGCCGGCCCCAGCAGACAAAAGGGTGTGACTGCCCATCAGACAACGGCAATCTGGGAAGCAGGAAGGCAAGTTAGATGGACATGAATCAGGAACGCATCAAAGAGTTGGTCCGCGAACGCTACGGAGCTCGTGCCCAGCGAGTCATTGACTCCGCCGAACGCTCTGGCTGCTGCGGGTGTGGCCCCTCTGTTTCAGCCTGTTGTGGCCCCGACGAGATGGAAAACACCATGCGCCTGTACAGCGAGGACCAGCTATCAGGCCTGCCCGCCGGATCCGTGGCAGCGTCGGCCGGCTGTGGCAACCCTACGGCTCTGGTTGGGCTGCAACCCGGGGAACGGGTGCTGGACCTCGGCTCCGGCGGTGGCATAGATTGTTTCCTTGCGGCGCAGCAGGTGGGGGATACAGGCCATGTCACGGGCCTGGACATGACCCCGTCCATGCTGGAACTGGCCCGTAAGAACCAGGCGGCCCTCGGTTTGAACAACGTGGAGTTCGTTCAAGGTGAGATAGAGGCCATGCCTCTGCCCAGCGGCTCCTTCGACGTGATCATTTCCAACTGTGTTGTCTGCCTGTCGCCGGACAAGGACGCTGTCTTCGATGAGAGTTTCCGGGTGCTGGTTCCGGGTGGACGAATACACCTATCCGATGTGCTGGCTCTCACGCCCGCGGGCCCGGGGGCAACCGACGCCGAGAGTTGGGTTGCCTGCGCTGCGGGAGCGGAACACCACCAGACCTACGTTGATCGCCTGCGCCGGGCCGGATTCGAGGAAATCGAGATCAACAGAGAAGGGGTCGAGTTCTTGGAAGAGACCGACACAGCCACCTACACCAACACCGCCGGCTTCAGAATAACCGCCCAAAAACCCGCCTAGTGAGTACCCGTTGACGGGCTATGGGGGCGGGTTCTTGGAAGGCGCTCCCTCACGCAAAGCGCTGGGCTCGGAAGCCCCCGTCCACGTGCATTAGTGCCCCGGTGATGAAACTTGCTTGTTCCGACAGCAGGAATACGATGGCTTCGGCCAGGTCTCCGGTGGTCCCGATGCGTCCCAGAGGGTATTCTGCGGCGACGGCCTCGAGGTCCAACACTCCTTGGGCGGCGGTTCGCTGCAACATAGGGGTCTCCACCATTCCGGGGACCACCTGGTTGACCCTGATCCCCGCCGGCGCCCACTCCACGGCCAGCACCCTGGTCAGTCCTGCGATCCCCGCCTTGGACGTGGTGTAGGCGGCCCGGCGGGGAAACCCGAAGTCCTGGGCGATGGACCCCACGGTCACTATCGCCCCGCCGCCCGCCTCCCTCATTGCCCGACCGGCGGCCTGGCACCAATAGAAGGTCCCGTTGACATGGACCTTCACTACTTTCTGCCAATGCTCCGCGGGCAACTCGAAGCTGTCCCCGACGATATGAATGCCCGCGCAGGTGACCAGCATGTTGATGGGCTGGTTCCAGTTCTCGATCTCCGCCACCGCGGCGTTCGCTGCGGCCGGATCGGTTACATCGGACTGCACGAAACGGACCCGGTCCTGGCCGAAGCGTTCGATCAACTCGCCCGACCGGCCTTCGCTCAGGTCGACCAGCGCGCAGGCCACATCCGGGCGGCTTTCCAACAGCAATTCGGCAGTTTTCCATCCGATCCCACTGGCGCCGCCGGTGATCACCGCCACGGAGTCAATCCGACTAGTCATCCCTTCCAGCTCTTCGATTTGCCCGGCTCTTGTTCCCTTTGCGATTCCTGACAATGACCACCAGGTCCGCTATCAACGCGTAGTAGGCGTAGAGGGCGGCCAGGCAGAGCCACGCGATGGTGACCCAATGGTCGAGGACGTACCACAGTTCCGACATGGTCAGTGCACTATCCCCCCATGGCCCCTTCGGACTCTATGAGACTGTCGAAGTCGAAGGGTTGGGGTCTCATGACCGTCCATGTATCTGCTATTAAGGCGGACACGCTGAGCGCGATGATGGTCCCCCACACCACGCCCCACAGCAGGTCTGCTCCTGTGGCCAACCAGTAGGTCATGCCGCAGATGCTCCCGATGATGGCGACCCAGAAAGCGCCCTCGCGATTGGGGGTCTTCACGAAGCAGGCCATGATCACCGGTATCACCGCGGAGGAGAAGGCGATGCCCATCCCTGATACATGCCCGCGAAGGAGCACGGAGGTGTTGATCATTCCATGGCCGATGCCCCTTCCGCCGGAGAGGAACGTCTCCGCCGTCTTCCCCCTCGCCCTGCCCAGGAACCAGACCAGGAGTGCGTAGATGGATCCCTGGGAGATCAGGATCGCATAGATCGACCAACTCGGCGGCGACTTCCATATTCCCTTGCTAATCCCTGACAGGTTGCGGACGGACGCAGTTGATTCTATGGCTCCCGGTTAAACCCTGCTTTGACCCGATTGTGGGTGGCGGGTTACGATATCTCGGGATGAGTCGCGAAGGCGCATCCAGGAAGATCGATAAGAGGATTGCCGAGTTGGATGACTGGAGAGGGGAGATGCTGAGCGAGATCCGCAGAATGATCCACGAGGCCGATCCCGGGGTGGTGGAAGAGTGGAAGTGGATGGGGGTCCCCACATGGTCGCGCAGCGGGGTGGTCGCCGTCGCCGATGCCCTCAAGGGCAAGGTCAAGATCACCTTCGCCCACGGCGCAGAGCTCCCCGATCCGAAGGAGCTCTTCAATGCCGGCTCGGACGGGAGCACCCGGCGAGCGATAGACCTTTTCGAGGGAGACAGAATTGACGTTGCCGCGTTCAAGGCCCTGGTGCGGGAGGCGGTGGTCCACAACTTGACCGGCCCGGCCAAGCCGGTCCTGCTGTCGGGCGGGAACCCTCAGATCGCCAAGGCCGACGGCGACGCACCCGTCCGGGCCTACATCGCGGCCATGCCGGGGTGGAAGAGCGAGGTGGGACGTCGGCTGGATGACCTGATCTCGCGCACCGTTCCCGAAGTTCGCAAGGCGGTGAGGTGGAACTCGCCTTTCTATGGCATCGAGGGGGAGGGGTGGTTCCTCAACTACCATGTCTTCACCCGTCATGTGAAGGTGACCTTCTTCCAAGGCAGGCAGTTGCGCCCCAGCCCACCCCTGTCGGGCAAGGACCCGGACTCGCGCTGGGTCAACATCCGCGAGGGCGAGTTCGACGAGGCTCAGTTGGAGACGTGGATCCGCCAAGCCGCCGCCATCCCCGGATGGCCCGGGTTCGACACACAGTGAAAACCAAGGTGCCGACGCTGGTGAGCCTGGTCGTCCTTCCGGCACGGTCCCTGTGAGTCGGGCGTGTGCGAGGCCTGCCGGGCTCGCCTGCGGGACGGATCTGTCCATCTGCGGGCGCGGATGGCGCTCACCGACGCCGAGGTGGCCCGCGGCGTCATACTGACGTGTCAAGCCCTTCCCACTACCCTGGTCACGGTGGAATACGACTGAAAGGGCCCGGGATCAGACGGTGACCCTGCCGGGTGTCCTGGCGCCGCGCCAGAGCCGGACCGCTTGGATACCCCAGGTCAGCGGTCCTGCGGTTTCCACATAGATCCACAGCAGCCCGTCATCGGTGTGTCCCAGGGAGGCGAACCAGTTGGCAAAGAACGGGATGGCTACCAGGACGGTGAGATAAAAGAAGAGGCGGGACATCAACCATCCCGAAGGGGGCGGGGAATCTTTGGCTCCTCTCCTGGTGTCCAGGTAACTGGTGATCGCGGCAACCAGGAAAGCCAACGCCATGAAGAAATCCAGCGCGGTCCGGCCGCCTGCCTCGGACAGGGACTCCTCTACGTGGTCCTCGAAGACGGTGTGCTCGGAGAAGTGCACTATCACCCACCCGGCCATCACCGCCAGAAAGACACTGGCCGCCAGTTTCCTTTTCCTCACGAGACTTCTCCGGGGCTACAAGCGGTAATGATAATCACTATCGTACCCGGGACGCGCCGTTGAGGGGGATCGGGGAGGGGTGGAAACCACGGTCGGCAATGATTAGGTGTTGTGTCCGGATCTACGTCTCCACAATTGAGACACTGCTCGCCATGCTCCGATCAATGTGGAGGTCCCTGAAGATGTTGCGGACGGTCCCGGGGCCGTGGCACGTTCGGGTGGGGCTGGCGTTGCGGAATGTGTGGATCAAGATTCCTATCCGGAACCGTTGCTGCGGGCACTCGGGGCATCCGGGATGTTGACAAGGCCCTGAGGCTCCCGGCGGGAGCCATTCGGCGCATTCGCACCGATCGGGACACGACATGCAGGCTGAAAGCCAAGGCTTCGTGGCCCGCGGCGGCCCTGTCTGCACGGCCAGTGGGCTCCCGAGGTGGGGGCCCCCTGACCTACGCGGCGGACCGGGTCAGAACGCCCAGAAGCGAGGGATGAAAATAACCGACAGGATGCAGAATATGAGGTTGAGCGGCATCCCGGCACGCAGGAAGTCGGTGTACTTGTATCCCCCCGGGATGTAGATCATGGTGTTGGTCTGGTAGCCGACCGGGGTGGAGAATCCGGTGGATGCGGCGAACGTTATGGCCATCAGGAAGGGCCGGGGGTCGGCGCCGAGCTGCTCGGCGGTGGAGATGGCTATTGGCGCCAACAACACCGCCGCCGCGGCGTTGCTCATGGTCTCGGTCATGATGGCGGTCAGCACGTAGAAGGCCGCCAGGACGGCCACCGGGCCCATGTCTCCGACCAGCGCCACCGTCTGCTCGGCGAGCCAGCCCGCCGCTCCGCTGGTGTGCATGGCCACCCCCAGGGGAAGCACCCCGGCCAGGAGGAAGATCACCTGCCAGTTGATCGCCCGGTAGACGTCCTCCGGCCGCAACACCCGGGTCATCACCAGGGCTACGCAGCCGAGCAGGGCGGCCACCAGGATCGGGACGAGATCGAAGGCGGCCAGTCCCACCACCGCCACGAGGATCCCGATGGCCAGTGGCGCCTTGTGGCGCAGGAGGCTGCCGGGCACCTCGTTGAGAATGATGAGGTCGTCGCCGCTCCGCAGGTCCCGTACCTCGGCTTCGTGCGCCTGTAACAGCAGGGCGTCCCCCAGGCCGAGCTTGACCGAACTGAGCTTCCTGTTGGTCGTCTCGCCTCGGCGTCGGATGCCCAGCACCAGGGCCCGGTAGCGATTGCGGAAGTCGACCTCCTTGAGGGTGTGGCCGATGAGCCCCGAATCGGGCGCCACCAGCGCCTGGACGAGGCGCAGGTCCTCGGTCTGCAGGGTCTCGTCGCGAAGTTCGAAGTCGGCGTTGATTCGCAGGCCCATGGTCCCCCGGAGACGGATCAGATCGGTCAGCGAACCGCGCACGAGCAGGACGTCATCGGGTTGGAGGGTCCGCCTCAACGGCGCCCATCCGTCCTCTCCGGTGTCGAGAACCCGCAGGACCGTGATGTCGTGATCCTCCCCGAGCCTGCTCTCCAGGACCGACTTCCCAACCAGGGGGGAACCCTGTCGCACTCTCAGTTCGGTTATGTATTCACCCAGCTGGTAGGCGGTGGCCAGTTCCGGTGTCTGGCGGTCGGGCAGCAGCCATCGTCCGAACAGCAGAAAGAAGGCCACCCCGGCCGCGAACAGCACCAGGCCCATCCGACTGAACTCGAACATGGTGAACGCTCCGTAGCCCGCCTCCTCGGAGATCGAACTGACCAGCAGGTTGGTGGAGGTCCCGATGAGAGTGCAGACCCCGCCGAACTGGGACGCGTAGGAAAGGGGAATCAGCAGTTTCGAGGCCGACAGCCTCCGCCGGCCGGCAAGGATGGTCACCAGGGGGATGAACACGGCAACTGCCGCGGTGTTGTTGACGAAGGCCGACATGACGGTGACGGTCACCATGATCACCACCAGCGCCGTGAAGTGATTGCGGCTGAAGCGCACCATCAGCCGGCCCACGGCCGTGGTGGCGCCGGTTCTCTGCAGCCCGGCACTGAGGATGAACATGGCGGCCACCGTCAGCGTGGCAGGGTTGCTGAAACCCGAGAACCCCTCCTGCAGCGTCACCAGGCCGAGAATCAGCAGCGCACCGAGACCCAGCATGGCCACTATGTCCAGGGGGTACTTCTCGGAGACGAACAAGGCCACGATCCCTATCAGGATCCCCAGCACGATGAAACCTTCGGCGGTCATTTCAAGACGGGATGGTGGTTAGCTTGGCTGCTCCCAAAATCAATTGCGCCACAAGCTGAGGAGATTAGGGGTGGTATTAACAGCAAGCAATGCTCCATCGGCTGTGGCGATCAGTTCGGCTTCGATGGTGACGCCATGTTGACCTTTGTGGAGGGGAGGGGAAGGCGGATACTCGGGGAGATCAGGGGTCCGAAGCGGAGAGGGGTTGTTATGAACTCTCCGGAGACCGGGCCGCAAAGTAGTCGATTTGGACCGCGCATGCCTCCTCGACCAGGTGAGGCCCGCTCACCTCGATGTGACGCTGGCCGCTGTTGAGGATGGCGCGACAGCCCACTCCTCGCATGGTCGGGCAGTGGTTGCTCACGCCTGTGATCTCCAGCAGGTCGTGTTCGGACATCGCGTACACCGTCCGATTTATCCCTCCCCAGTACATGGCTCCACTGCACATGGCGCAGGGTTCGCAACTGGTGTAGAGGGTGGCGGTGGCGATCTGCTCGGGGTCGAGGGAGGCGACTGCCATATTGACCAGGTTGGTCTCGGCGTGGTTGAGGGGATTCCGTTCGGTGAACGTCGTGTTCTCGGCTTCGAGGAGGATGCTGTCGTCGGGGCCTGCGAGAAGGGCGCCGAACGCCATGTTTCCCTTGGCGGCTGCACTGGCCGATAGCTGGATGGCCCGGCGCAGGAGACGTCCGTCCAGTGCACTCAGGTGGTCCGAGTCCGTTAACTCCATGACACTCATGCTAAACGGAAGGGAAGATGCTCCGGCCAGGCTCGCGCCGGTAGGCCGTTCTACTCGCTTTCCGGTTTCAGCGGTTTGGGTGGAACGTAGGAACCGTCGTGGATCGTGCGGACGCCGAGCGGTTGGGCCAGTTCAATGGTCACCGGGGTGGACGGGTTCCCCTGGCAGTTGACCTCAGGCTCGGCGAGCGGGATGGCGGCGAAGGCGAGCAGTACTGCTGTCTTGGTTTCCACCACTTGGGGGCCTTGGAGCGCGTCTCCCATCTCGCGCCCGCTTGCACACTCCACCTCCGTAGCCAGCACATGGATGGTTCTGCTGTCAGGGTCGGGCGGCGAGTCGGGGTCGAGCCTTATCTCGACCCGGTTGAGACCTTCGGGAAAGACTAAGGTGGGTTCGCAGGTGACACCCCGTTTGGAAGGGAACCTCGGCGCCCGGCACAACTCCGACCCCGCGGTGATGGATGTGATCGGCGCCTACCGGGACGAGCATGCCAAATCGTAGTTGTCGACCCTGTTTGACTCAGGCGATTTCTTTCAGTGCGGCCAAATGCGATCAGCGACCCGGGGCGAGGTCGGTATGGTCAGGGGCCATGGTGGCAACCAGCGGGAGTCCCGGAGGACGGCTCTTGGACTCTGGCCGGGATGGCGGTGTGGGGGTCCGAAACTGGGCGTCGATCCTGGACCCCCAGACCAGGAGGCAGGCGTTGGAGACCTCGCGGAGCCCGGTGCTGGCAGGCCCGGTGGCTCTGATGCCCGATGCCCATTTGGGGAAGGGCGCAACGGTGGGGTCGGTGATAGTCACCGAAAACGCCATTCTCCCGGCCGCCGTGGGGGTGGATATCGGGTGCGGCATGATCGCCGCTCTCACCGACCGGAGCCTGGAGGACCTTGAGTCCCCACAGGAAGTTCTCCGGGATATCCGGCGAGGGGTGCCGGCCGGTTTCGATTGGCACCAGGTTGCTTCTCCTGAGGCTCGCAGATGGCTGGAGGAGAACCCGATCCCTGACCCGGGGATGCTGCCGAAAGCCAAAGGCGCGGGCGGGAGAGTAGGAAAGCAACTGGGCACCCTGGGTGGTGGAAACCACTTCGTGGAGGTGTCGTCGGATGAACTCGAGCGGCTCTGGATAGTGCTGCACACCGGGAGCAGGGGCATCGGGAACCGGATAGCCACCCACCACATCGCCGCCTCCGCACGGGTCTGTGCCGGGAGAGGCAGGCGAGCCACCCGGGATCTGGCCTATTACCTGGCCGACGACGACCTGTTTGACGTTTACATAAGACAGATGTTGTGGGCGCAGTCCTACGCATGGAGGAACCGGGAACTGATCCTGGACGTCGTTCGGGAAGCGTTGAGGAATCACATGGGGAACGTGAAGTTGCGGGAGATGATCAACTGCCATCACAACTACGCCGCGCTGGAGAAACACGGAGGCCGCAGGATGTGGGTGACCAGGAAAGGCGCCATCAGGGCGGGATCGGAAGACCGCGGAGTGATACCCGGTTCGATGGGGACCGACTCCTACATCGTGCGAGGGCTGGGTAACCCGCTTTCCTACTTCTCCGCAGCCCATGGTGCGGGGCGGGTGCATTCCCGGAACCGCGCCAGGAAGCTCTACACAGCCGAGCAATTGACCGAGGCCATGAAGGGTAAGGCATGGGAAGCCCACCGGGCGCGGAAGCTGGTTGACGAGTCCCCGTGGGCATACAAACCGATCGCCCAGGTGATGACGGACCAGGCGGATCTGGTGACCGCCGAGCACCGGTTGGTGGCGAGGATCAACTACAAGGGGGCATGAACGGCCAGTGGAGGAGAAGCGCTCTTGGGCTATTACTCGATCCCGGAATAGTGTCGGTTTGTGTTCGGAAGGCGGTTTGTAGTGTCGATATGTCGGGAATCGTTGCCATGAATGAGCCGGCCGTGCCAACCTACAAGCGCCTTCTCATCGCCTGGTTCTTCGTGCCGCTGCACCGGTTCCTGTTCCGGCTCTCCGGCGGTCGCTTTCTGAGCCGCTTGGAGGGGGTGGGGGTCCTGATTCTGGTAACCAGGGGACGCAGGAGCGGCAAGCGGCGCTCCTCGCCTTTGCTGTACTTTCAGTTCGAGGACTCCGACGAGTTGATTGTCGTCGCTTCCAACTACGGCGAGGATCACCATCCCGGGTGGTATTGGAACCTGATGGCCGAACCTGAAGTGTTGGTCGAAATCAAAGGCGAGCGCTTCCCGGCCGAATCTCGGATCGCCGAAGGCGCAGAGCGGATCGTGCTGTTCGAGAGAGTGGTGGAGACCAATTCCCGATTCGCCGCCTACCGCGCCAGTACCGACCGCCGGATCCCGGTCGTCGCACTCCGCCGCGCCTAGTCCGAGCACCCGCCGAAGGGGGGATCGAAGGTGGTGGTGACATCCCGCAACCCGGGTCGGCGGTGGTGCGGGTCGGCTTCAAATGGATCCTCACTCATGCAGGGGACGCCAAAGGTCCACTACTCTCAGGTTTGGATCCCGACCCGAAGAAGCCGCTTCCGGAAGGAGGGAAGATGATCTCAACGCCCCAGAACAGGATTGGGGGTTTGATGCTGGTGATCGGCACGTGCCTGGTGGTTGGCACCCTCCTTTTCACTCCCGGCCTGGCGCTGATCGACTTTGCCGACGCGGATGACTTCATCGGTATACGCCAGGCAGTACGGGAAAACGTGGCGCTCAGTATCTTCACAACCACCATTGGAGTCTTGGGGTTGGTGTTACAACTCCATGGGCTGCTGGCGTTGCATAAAACGGCAGCGGGTGAGGGCGCCAACGACACCGTCGCCAGATTCGGGGTGATGGCCATAGGGCTGGGAGTTGTCATCTCGATCATCGACAGGACGTTGTTTTACACCGCAGCCCACACCATGGCATACGGGATCGGCGCGGGTACCGGACCCGATCAGACCCAACTTCTGGACTTTCTTGCCGTGATGCTCCTGAAGATGCAAAGCGCCTTCAACTTCGTGGGGTTCTTTGCCTTTCTCCTGGGGTCGATGGGGTTGGGCGTCGGTCTTCTGCCGAGATTCCGCTCCACTTTCTACAGAGTTGTCGCAGTTTTAGTCGTGATGTCCTGTTTCGTGTCTCTGGTTTTCGTCTCAGCGATCAGCCCCCTCTACGGCCTGGCCGGCTCTTTCTTCCCGCTGTTCGCGGTCTCCGTGAATCTGGGAAATGTGTTGCTGATCATGCTGGGGGTTGGTCTCTACAAGGGGATACTGGAACTTTCTATTACTGAGGAGTCGGCTTGAGGGGATACCTGTGAAGATCACGGGTGTCCGGGTGTGGCGGGTCGAACTCCCTCTGGTCGAGGGTCGCTACACGTGGTCCGACGGTCGGTTCGTGGAGGTTTTCGATGACACGGTCGTCGAGGTCGAGACCGACGCGGGGATCTCGGGATACGCCGAAAGCTGTCCACTGGGGCCGGCCTACCTGCCTGCCCATGCTCTCGGGGTGCGAGCGGGTCTGGTGGAACTGGCGCCGCATCTCATCGGGATGGACCCCCGGGAAGTCAATGAGATCAACCGGGTCATGGACGCCGCCCTCCTCGGCCATCCGCATGCCAAGGCGCCGCTCGACGTTGCCTGCTGGGACATTCTGGGCAGGTCCACCGGCCTGCCGGTGTACACGCTCCTGGGCGGTCGGGCCCAAGAGGAGGTGGTGCTCTACCGGGCCATATCCCAGCTGCCGCCCGACGAGATGGCGGCCAATGTGGCCAAGTACCAGGCCGATGGGTACCGGGTCTTCCAGTTGAAGGTGGGGGGAGACCCGAACGATGACATTGCCCGGATCCATGCGGCCCGGCGGATAATTCCCGACGACCATGTACTGGTGGCCGACGCCAACACCGGCTGGACCCCCCATGAAGCGGCCCGGGTGGTCAGCGCCGTAGGGGAGTTGGACGTGTACATCGAACAACCCTGCGCTACTTTCTCCGAGTGCCTCTCCATTCGCAGGCGCACCTCCCAGCCCTTCGTGCTCGATGAGACCATCGACGGTCTCCACACTCTCCTGAGAAGCCTGTCGGAGGATGCCATGGACGTGATCAATCTCAAGATCTCGAAGGTGGGCGGACTTACCAAGGCCCGGTTGATGCGGGATGTGTGCGTGGCGTCGGGAATACCGATGATCATCGAGGATCCGTGGGGGTCCGACATCACCACCGCCGCCATCGCTCACCTCGCCCAGTCGACGCCCAAGGAGTTCACCTTTGCGGGCAACGACTTCAACTCCTACGTGACGATCTCGACCGCCGCCGGCGCTCCCCAAAGGGAGTCGGGCAGGATGGGGGCCGCGAACCGACCCGGTCTGGGCATCGAGCCGAACTTCGATGTGCTTGGCGACCCGGTACTCGAGATCTCCTAACCAATGGCCAACGGCGGCGGCACGACGCCTCCCCGTTGCATCACCATCCGCATAGACCGCAGGGCCCGGATGTCCGCAAGTGGGTCCTGGTCCACCACGATCAGGTCCGCCTCCCTGCCCGGCTCCAGAGTCCCCACCAGATGGTCGAGGCCGACCGCCTTCGCCGCCACCCCGGTTGCGGACCGGATAACGTCAGCAGTGCTCATACCCGCCTCCACCTGGAGTTCCAACCCCAGGCAGTAGTCGCCGAAGCTCGAGATGGCGTCGGTGCCGGCCACGATGGTGACCCCCCATTCCGACCAGAGCCTCCCAAGAAACTCCACCTGCCGCTCGCACTTGATGTGGAGGTCCTCCAGGCGGACCTTGTCCTCCGGAGTCAGGGCATGGCCCGCCTCTCGCATCGCCAGGAGTTTCTCCCGGCGCCGGTAGCCGGTCTGGACCGTGGGGCTGACCCGGACGCCCTGGCTGGCAATGCGTTCCGCGATGTGCGGGTTGAAGACGTAGGAGCCGTCCGGCTCTATGAATGTGGCATGCTCTATGGAATCGACGCCTGCGTCCAGGGCGTTGACGATGCTCTGGGTGGCGATGCAGTGTGCCGTGGTGGGAACGCCCTGGTTGTGGGCCTCGTCCACTATGGCCCGCAACTCCTCCACGCTGAAGGAGGGCCGGCGGTTGTCGGTGCCGGCAGTGCCGCCGCCCGACGCCATGATCTTGATGAAGTCGGCCCCGTCCTCGACCAGTCGGCGCACCGCCTTCCGGACGCCATTCACTCCGTCGGCCTCTCCGTTGCACCACCAGAAGTGGCCCTTGGTGACTGTCACCGGGCGGCCGCTGAGGAGCAGTCTGGGCGCCAGGGCCAAGCCCTGGTCGACTCCCCGGCGCAGGTCGAAAGTGACCTGGTTGCGAGCTCCGCAGTCCCGGAGGGTCGTGACCCCGGCGTTGAGGTGGATGTGGGCGTTGCGGGCGGCGCGCAGCAGCATGATCTCGTCGGTGTCCCGCTCTATGACCTCCTCGTAGGTGGCCTCCCCGGCGCCGAACATGAGATGGGTGTGGGCGTCGATGAGGCCGGGCAGGAGGTACCCGTCGGGAAAGTCCAGTTCACGCACGTCCGGTCCCCGGGGCGCCTCGACGGCCTCCTGTGAGCCTGCGGCCAAGATCCGGGACCCTTCCACGACCACGACCGCGTTCTGGACGGGCGGAGCGCCCGTGCCGTCCAGGAGGGCCTTGGCCCGGATAACTGTCTGCGCCTTGCCCACGGCTTCTCCCTGTGCGTTGTGTCGGTAGCTGGCGCTTCCTCGGCATGGTACCGTGCCCGCCGGTTTCACCGCGGCCCATGGGCCTCCGAGATTCTCGGCCGGAATCCGGCTCTCGGTGGGAAAGGCATCGGGTCAGCCCCCATGCCTTGGCGTTCAGGCCGGGTGTAGAGTGGTGACGGAGAGGAGGTTTGCCATGGCTCTGCAACTGGACCACACGATCGTGCCCGCCTACGACAAGGTGAAGTCCGCCAAGCTCATCGCTCGCATATTCGGAGTGGAATACCAGGGGACCTGGGGACATTTCGCCCCGGTAAAGGTCAACGACACTTTCACGCTTGACTTCGACGACTCCGACAACCCCCAGTCCAATCACTACGCCTTCCTGGCTTCCGACGAGGAGTTCGATGCGGTGCTCCGGCGGGTCAAGGATGAGGGCATCCCTTTCGGGAGCGGTCCCCGTTCCCGTGCCGACGGCAAGATCAACTACAAGCACCGGGGACGCGGGTTCTACTTCGACTGCGAGAACGGGCACGTTTGGGAGGTGATCACCCACACCTACGTCACCGACTAAAAGCCCAAACGGGTCTCTGGCGGGATACCAGGTGGACCCCTTGCTATTGTGACTGGCAGTTGAGGCTCGGGGGAGGGCCAGGGTGGGGCAATGGCACGCAGGCGAGAAGCGGAGGACCATCTTGAACGACGAAGCTGCCAAACGGGAAGTGGAGGAGAGATTCAACACCGTCAAGCGCCTCTACGGGGACCGCTTGGACGAGAAGCAACTGGAGGGGGTAAGGACGGGCGTTGAGACCATTGTCCGGGCGTCGCAGGCCGTGAGCGCCGTCAGGCTGGAGAATGGTGACGAGCCGTTCTCGGTGTTCGTTCCCTACCGGGAAGAGGGTTGACGCCTTGTCAGACAGCCTGGTTTTCAAGAGCATCCGTCAACTCGGGGGCTTGGTGCAGGCCCGGGAGGTGTCGCCGACAGAGCTTGCCGAGGTCTTCCTGGACCGGCTGGAGAGGCTAGGATCCGACTACAACGCGGTGGTGACCGTGACCCGCGAGAGGGCGCTCCGGGAAGCCAAACGCGCCGAGCAGGAGATCTCATCGGGCCGGTACAAGGGCCCTCTGCATGGCATTCCCTACGGTGTCAAGGACCTGCTGGCTACCAAGGACGGTATCCCGACCACCTGGGGGGCCGCTCCGTTCCGTAAACAGGTCTTCGACTACGACGCCACGGTGGTGGAGAGGCTGGGGGCGGCAGGAGCTGTGCTTGCGGCCAAGCTGGCCATGGTGGAGTTGGCCGGTGGGGGCGGCTACTGGCAACCCAATGCTTCCTTCACCGGTCCGGGTATCACCCCTTGGGACAAGAACCGGTGGAGCGGCGGATCGTCCACCGGATCCGGCGCGGCGACGGCGGCAGGCCTGGTTCCGTTCGCCATTGGGTCGGAGACGGGCGGTTCCATCATGTCGCCTTCCAGCAATTGCGGGGTGGCCGGTGTGCGTCCCACCTACGGGCGGGTGAGCCGGTACGGGGCCATGGCCCTCTCCTGGACCCTGGACAAGCTGGGGCCGATGTGTCTCACCGCGGATGACTGCGGCCTGGTTCTGGATGCCATCTCCGGGCGGGATCCGAAGGACCCGACCACCACCCGTCGCAGCTTCATCTACGACGACTCCGACGTGTCGTTGCGCCGTTTCCGGTTCGGGGTGATGGAGAACGTGACGGACCATGTGGACGAGCCGACGCGTGCCAACTTCGAGCGGGCTCTCGATGTGCTTGACACGGTGGCGGACATCGAGGAGATGAGGTTCTCCGACCTGCCGCACGAGGAGATCCTCCAGGTAATCCTCTTCGCCGAGGCGGCGAGCGCCTTCGAGGAGATCGTGGACAGTGGGAAGTTGGCGGAACTGACCGCGCCTGAAGACCGGTTCGGCGCCTATCCCCGGGTGACGGTGCTGGCCAAGGACTACATCAATGCGTTGCGCCTGCGAAGGCTGGTGGCGGAGAACGCCGAGGAGGCGATGTCGCCCTTCGACGCGGTGGTCGCACCCACCCGGTCCGGCGTCGCCACGCCGGTCAACCAGGGGTTTCGCAGCGCGACCCTGCACGCCGGAAAAGACACGATGATGTCGCTCGGAAACGTAGCTGGCCTTCCTGCGGTCTCCGTGCCGAGTGGTTTTTCCGAAGAGGGCCTGCCCACCGGGATCAAGTTCATGGGCAGGGCCTATGAGGAGAACACCGTACTGGCGGCGGCCCGCGCTTACCAGGCGATCACCGACTGGCACGAGCGCCATCCCCCCGACCTGCTACCTGCCGGCTGATCCGGATATAACAAGAGCGGCAGGAGGACGCTCCGGGCTCGTCCAGACCCGTTCCGGAGCCTGGGGGCTAGGCGGTCTCCGTCTTGGTGACACCTTTGATGATGTAGCGGTCGCCGGTCAGCACGGTGTCCTGGCCGCTGATCACTGCGTTTCCTCCCACCTGAGTCTTGTCTCCCACCATGGCGCCGCCCTCGACCCTCGACCGGTGTTCCACGACTGCCTGTCCGCCCACTATCCCCGCCGATCTCACCGTGGCGCCGTCTCGCACTATCGCCTGGTCCACCACGGCGCCGCCCTCTTGAATCTGGGCGTTGTCCTGCACCTGGGCGGAGCCCGCAACCCAGGACAGGTCCGTGACCACGGCCTGGCCGCTCACGGTGGCGTTCTCCAGCACCAGGCCGTCCTTCAGCACCTTGGCCTGGTCGATCACCTTGGCGCCCTCCTCGATCCAGCACCGTCCCCGCTGAGACAGCTTGTAAGGTCCGGAGACCAATCCTCCGCGGTCACCCTTCTTGACTGCCGGGCTCTGACCCCGGGAGGTGTTGAAATCTCTCACCGCTATCACCCGGTAGAGGCCTTCTCCTTCGGGTTCCAACCGGTACTTCCTAGCCATGTTTACCTCGATGACCCTTCGCGCCTCTGTCTAGTGCGGGTTCTGCTTGCCGCGACGCGGACCATCCCGCGCCTTGGTTTGACTTGAACCACCAGCACGCATGTTAATGGGCCTTGCTGGTTAGAGAAGTCCGAAATAAGGCCTTCTTCTCAGGCCACCGGTACGGCGCGGGACAGTCCCTGCAGGGCCCGGAATACCTCTTCGCCGATGCCTCTTTCGTCCTCTTCCAGGAGGTTCGCCATCACTTTCAGGGTCCATTCCATGAGAGGACGGTTACGGAGGCCGGTATGGGCGAGGGTCCGCATCACCGCCGGGCGTCCGATCAGCTTCACGAAGATGCGCGCCGTGCGGTAATAGAGACCGTACTCCCGGTCCAGGTAACCGGGGTATCGCGCCAGCGCCTCGGAGTCCCCCTCGGCCACCGCCTGTCCAACCAGTTCCGCGGCGATGCGCCCCGTCTCGTAGGCGTAGGCGATGCCTTCTCCGTTCCAGGGGTTGATCGCAGCCGCCGCATCTCCGATTACCAGCCAGTTGGGCCCGGCCAACGGTGAACGGGAAAAGGACATCTGCAGTGCGCCCCCCACGGGATCGGTCAGACGCGTCTCTTCGGAGAGTCCCCAGTATCCGGGGGCGGCGTCGACCCAGTCCGCCATCATCCTGGTGGTGTTGGCCTGCTTCCACCGCTTGAACGTGGAGAGAAGTCCCACTCCCACATTGACCGTCCCGTCACCCAGGGGAAATACCCAGCCGTAGCCGGGCATGGTGGCTCCCGCGCGGTCGCGGATATCCAGTTGGCTCTCCAGGAACGGATCGGACGAACGGGGGCTGCGGTAATAGCCGCGCGCCGCCAATCCCAGGGGATAGTCCTTCCGGCGGGTTACCCCCAGATGGCGTCCGAACCGGTTGAGAGCGCCGTCGGCCACGATCACCACCCTGGGTCTGACGGTCTCCACCGACCCGTTGGAGCGCAGTTCCACCCCCTCCAACGCCCCGTCCCCCACCAGGGGGCGGGCCTCGGTCTGTTCGAGGACGGCCACCCCCTGGCCGCGGGCCAGGTCAGCTACTTGCTGGTCGAGTTCACGGCGGCGGACCACTCCCCCCCAGTGGGGAAACCGGGAGTGATCGGGCCAGGACATCTCCAGCATCACCTTGTCGCCGGCGTAGGAGCGCAATCCGGTGACACGGTGAAAGCCCGGCGCCGAGAAGTCGAATCCCATCTCGTTGAGTTGGTAGATGGCCCGCGGGGTCAGGCCGTCGCCGCAGGTCTTGTCGCGGGGAAAGGACTTGCGCTCCACGACGGTGACGGCATGTCCGTCCCGAGCCAGCCAGTAGGCGGCGGCTGACCCGGCCGGGCCTCCCCCAACCACCAACACGTCAGCGCCGTTCATCATCCGAAAGATAGCCGTCACGTGGGTTCTCCCGCCGCGGGTTGCCGGTGGAGCCCTGAAGTCCAGGCCGTCGTCTCCCAGGTTGCCGGCGCCCGGTGGAGGGAACGGACAGGGATCCGGGCAGGGCGGCCAGGTGTAGGATTCGGGGATGGCTAGGCTGGCTATCCCTCACACCACCGTCTCGCGGTTGCCCCTTTACCTGCGGTGCCTGGATCAACTCCCCGTTGACCAGGAGACGGTGTCGTCCGGGGAGATCGCCGCGGCTCTTAGCATCAACGCGGCCAAGGTGCGGAAGGACTTCTGGTACCTCGAATGCGAGGGCCGCAGGGGGGTGGGATATGACATCCGGTCGCTGGTCTCCCAGATAGGCGCCGCTCTGGGTCTCAACGTTCCTCTCACCATCGTCATAGTGGGGATGGGAAACCTCGGGATGGCTCTCGCCCACTATCAGGGATTCGCCAGTCGAGGGATGATCCTGGCGGGCCTGTATGACACCGATGCCCGGAAGATCGGAGAGACGGTGGGGGAGTTGGTCGTCCGTCACCCTGACTGCCTGGCCGAGGATGTCCGCTCCGAGGGGGTGTCGATCGGCGTGATCGCCACTCCTGCTCCCGCCGCGCAAGGGGTCGTGGACCTGCTGGTGAAGTTGGGGGTGACCTCCATTCTCAATTTCGCCCCTGTGGTCCTCGACGTACCGGCTGGGACTACCCTCCGCAGGGTGGATGTCGCCACCGAGTTGCTGATCCTGGGCTACCACCAGTCCAACCAGGACGGCGGCGCCTAGCTTCGTGCCTACGGCTTAGGGACGGTCGTCCACCAGGGCGTCGAGCGCAATCCCTATCATGCGGCCCACCGCCTCTCTCACCACCTCGCGGTGAGGGTCGTAGCCGGTCATCTCCTCATCCCGCTCCAACAGCGGGTTCCCATCCACCGTCAGGATGGCGCCGCACTCCCTTCCCTCCAGGCCAGCCATGACGAACAGCGCCGCGCACTCCATCTCCACCGCTTTCACTCCCGCTTTCTGCCACAGACGCAAGTTGGAGCCAATGATTTCTTTGGTATAGAACACCGCGTTGGTGAGGGCGAGGCCCTCGTGGACATTCTTGCCACCCCGCGCCGCCCGGCGGAGCGCGGCCACGATGTCGGGTGAGGCCACGGCCGGATAACCCTCCGGTACCAACTGGGAGGTGAGTCCGTCGTTGCGCACCGCACCCGTGACGATCACTAAGAGGCCGCGCGGATAGGTGGAAATC
>JAAXHN010000003.1 GCA_012270885.1 Acidimicrobiia bacterium
AAAGCAATGCATTATATCACGAAGTTGGTAAAACAAACACTAAATAGACTATCACAAACGGTTCTTCGCGAACACTCCACTGCTACTGCCTAAAATGGCCCCATGTTTAGGGAAGAGATCATGGAGCACGGCCGGAGAGTGTCTGACATGCTAAATACATACCCGGACATCGCCACAAGTGAAGCTCAGACCAAGAACAGCCTGATCGAGCCGTTGCTCCGGCGCCTCGGTTACGATCCAAGTCATCCAGAACAGGTGACCCTGGAGGTCTCCACCGAGCTTGGTGGCAAGATGGACTACGTGTTGACTGGCCGGGCAGACGTCAAGATAGCGGTGGAAGCCAAAAGAGCTGGAGTCAAACTCTCCGAAAAAGAGACCAACCAGTTGCGTTCATACTTCACCTTCTCGGAAGTCATTGCCGGTGTCCTTACCAACGGCGTTCAGTATTGGCTCTTCACCGACTTGGACAAGACCAACGTTATGGACGCCCAGCCCTACAGACGTGTAAATCTTGGGGATCCCTCCGACATCGACGTCGAACACCTCCAAGAGTTGACGAGAAGCAGAGTCCAGCAGAGCTCCGTTCATGAGAAGGCAAAAAAGGAGCAGTACAGACTTGCCGTGAACGAGATCGTTGCCGGAGAATTGAACTCACCCTCCCAAGAGTTCCTCAAGCTCATCGGCAAGAAAGCGGGTGTCAACCTCACCAAAACCAACCTAGAGTTTCTGGGTCCTCTGGTAACTGGAGCGCTTAATGCACACCTGCACAAAGAAGGACCGCCGGATCCGCCAAAAGCCGTAACAACCCGAAAACAATTCGCGGGAGCAACGTTGTTCGGTAAGAAACTGTCCGTAAATAGCTATCGGGAAGTACTCACTTCGGTTGTGGCGGAATTGCAAACCCGGCACGGCGACGGGTTTGCAACTCGTGTTCGCGACGAGAAGGTCTTCAGGGGCAAAAAGCGGTGGTACCTAAGTACGGAACAGCATCACCTCAGTCCTCGGACCAAACATAAAGTAGGCGACTATTGGGTTGATACCAAACTGAACGCCAGGGACACATTGAGAAGGGCTCGCCGGTTTCTGAAAGCCTTTGGTCACGATCCCGACGAACTGGTCATTCACACCTCCAACGACTGAGACTTGGTTGCGCCGGGCTAATCACCTGCATACCTTGAGGCTTCGGTAGCGGGGTCGCCGACAGGCCTCCAGGCGTAGCGGTGCAGATAGGGGTTGGGTGTTCCTTCGACTGCGTCGGCAATGAGCCGACCTAGCACGGGGCCGAACTTGAAGCCGTGGCCGCTGCCCCCGCTGGCTACGGTCAGGCCTTCGACTCCCGGATGCCGGCTGATCAGGAAGTCTCCGTCGAAGGTGTCGGTGTAGACACACATCTTCAGAGCATGGAGCGGGGCATCCGCCAGGGCCGGCAGTGAAAGGGATAGGAAGTCCCGGCAACGTGCTTCGTCCCCGTCCCCGGGCGGCACCCTCGGGGCGTTCGGCGACACTGCATACCCGGGCCCGTGCACACCGATCTTGACAATGCCCTCCCGATTGGCCGGGAAACCGTACCAGCCGGTGTTGGCTATGTCTGCCCCCCAGGGCGGGAATAGAGGAGGTCGGAAGAGTTCCGGGTCGGCCGGCTTGAAGTAGAGGATGGGCTGGCCTGACAGTCGGAGGAAACCATCCAACTCGGGGAGAAGCGAAGGAGTCCACACTCCTGCCGCCACCACAACCCGATCAGCCTGGATCTCCATCCCGTCATCGGTCACCAACCCCGATACACGCCCGTTCCCACGAATAATCGACGACACCTTCGCCGTCTTCATGTAGATGCCCCTGGCCTTGGCCTCCTCGGCCAGCAGGGACACAACCGTTCCTGCCTCTGCCCATCCGCCCCTGGCATGGAAGTAGCCGTCTACGTAATAATCGGCATTCCAGCCGGGATACCGGGTAGCGATCTCCATTGAACCCAGTCTCTCCGGAGACCAACCCTCCTCGGAAAGGGTGCAGTAGGAATCGCCCTCGAAACCCTCCTCTTCCAACGGTCTGCTACTAAGGAACAACAGGCCGTCCTGGTGGTAGAGGTCCCGTCCCCAGCGTGCATTCCACCGGTGCCAACCGTTTATGGCTTCATTGCCCAGACGACAGTGAAGCAGATCGTCCCCGTAATCCATTCTCACCATCCGGCTCACGTCGTTGGAAGCTGCAGAGGGATAGGGTATGGGACCGGCATTTACCAGGGTGATCCCGTATCCTCTTTCCTCCAACTCCAATGCTCCGGCCAAACCGAAAATGCCCCCTCCCACAACAACAACTGACTGTTTGCGGCGGGTAGCCAAGCGCGAGCGTCCCATGGCTAGGACCAGGTGACCATGGCCACGGCAGTCGTGCTGGCATAGAGAAGCCGCCTCCCGCCAGCGGCCGACAGGAACATCCCGTTGGCCACCCGAGATCCGGTGGCAACCCGATCGATCAACTCACCCGTGGTGATGTCTACCACCACGATGTCGTCGGATGGTGGCCCGCCGTCGGGACCCGCCCGGAAGTCGTTGATGACAACTTCACCTGACTCAGGATAAACCACGGGCTGCATGGACGGCCGCACGTCCAGGTGCCATGCGACTCTCATCTCGTCGTCGGTCCCGCGTTCGATCTCGACCCCGGCCAAGCCGCCGTTTATCGAGTCCCAGGCAATCGCCATGTCCCTGCCAGGAGACACTTCCGGCACGTGAACCGGGGGAGCGATGATGCCTCCACCCGGTGTACCGAAGGGCTCGATCACCTCCACATCGCTGTCATCGGTGAGACTGACCCGGAGCAGTCGCTGGGCTCCCGGCCACGGCGCCGGGCGGCGCCACGAGAGTTTGCTCCCGGGCGGTTCGGCGAAGCGACCGTTGGGTTCGGTGCCGTGGATGGCTCTGACGGACTCCACATCTCCGCAATCCATGATCCAGCAGTGACCGCCCGAGATGCAGCAGTCCCAGGAAAGGCCGTGACGATCGCTCTCCTCCCGGTAACGGGGCCGCCAACTCCGGTCGATCTCGAGGCCGATGCCTCCACCCCCTTCGGGCTCGGCGACTATCAGGCGCCAGAGGTGCTCGGTGCCGGGAACATAGATCAGTTCCTTCGGCACTCCATCGACCTCCACGTAATCGGCGGCGATCCGTCCCATAGATCCCTCGGGTAGGACCAACGGTTCTCCCACCAACTCAAGCGACTCGGGCTCCAGGCGGGTGAGCGTGGTGCCGCCCTGCCCCTCGAGGCGCAGGTCCTTGGTGACTATGGTGCCGTCGCGGAGCGCAAGCATCCCGTTGTGCGATCGGTCAGCAGGCAGCCGCCGCTCGGCCAGTACCGACAGGTCCCGGGGGTCTAGCT
>JAAXHN010000055.1 GCA_012270885.1 Acidimicrobiia bacterium
GTGCTGATCGCCAACTCCAACCTGGTCCCCGACTGGGGCACGTGGGAGGAGTTCCGGCGGCTGGAGCACCTCGGCCTCACCATGTACGGGCAGATGACGGCCGGCTCGTGGATCTACATCGGGACCCAGGGCATCCTGCAGGGAACCTACGAGTGTTTCGCCGCCATCGCCCAGAAGCGCTTCGGCGGGTCCCTGGCCGGCACCCTCACCATCACCGCCGGGCTGGGCGGTATGGGCGGAGCCCAGCCGCTGGCCATCACCATGAACGGAGGCGTGGCCCTTTGCATCGAGGTTGATGCGAAGCGAGCGGCTCGCCGTGTCGAGACCCGTTACCTGGACGTGGTCGCCGACGACTACGCCGACGCCCTCGGTCGCTGCCGGGAGGCGGTTGCGGCCCGGAGGGCCCTCTCGGTGGGATTGGTGGGCAACGCCGCCGACCTGTTGCCCCGACTTCTGGGCGACGGTGTTCCGGCCGACATCGTCACCGATCAGACCTCGGCCCACGATCCGCTCACCTACATTGTCAACGACCTCCCCGTGGAAGAAGCCGACCAACTACGCGAAAGAAAGCCTGACGAGTACATCCGGCGGGCGCGCTCGGCAATGGCCGCCCATGTCGAGGCCATGGTCGGTTTCCTGGACGCCGGCGCCGAGGTATTCGACTACGGGAACAGTCTCCGGGCCGAAGCGGCGCTCGGGGGCTACGACCGCGCCTTCGACTACCCCGGATTCCTGCCCGCCTACATCCGCCCGCTGTTCTGCGAGGGCAAGGGGCCGTTCCGTTGGGTGGCCCTCTCCGGCGACCCGGCCGACATCGCAGCCACCGATCGGGCGGTGCTCGAGGAGTTCCCCGACGACCAGGGTCTGGCTCGATGGATAACCCTGGCGGGCGAGCGAGTGGCCTTCCAGGGTCTCCCGGCCCGGATCTGCTGGCTGGGCTACGGGGAGCGCCACCGCTTGGGGCTGCGGTTCAACCAGATGGTCCGATCGGGCGAGATCTCCGCCCCTATCGTCATCGGCCGCGACCACCTCGACTCCGGCTCGGTGGCATCGCCATACCGGGAGACAGAGGACATGGCGGACGGCAGCGACGCCATTGCCGACTGGCCCCTTCTCAACGCCCTGGTGAATGCTTCTTCGGGAGCCACGTGGGTGAGCATCCACCATGGGGGCGGGGTCGGAATCGGCCGGTCGATCCATGCCGGCCAGGTGTGTCTCGCCGACGGAACCGACCTGGCGGCGTCGAAGCTGGAGCGGGTCCTGCTCAACGACCCGGCCACCGGAGTCATGCGACACGTCGACGCCGGCTACGACGAGGCCATCCGGGTCGCCGCCGACCGGGGAGTGCGCGTACCCATGTCGGAGAAGACCCGGCGATAGACGACACCTCCCTGACACGATGACCGTCCGCCCGATTCTCCCCATCGGCCACCCCATATTGCGGACCAGGACGACTCCGGTCCCGCGTTCGGACATCTCCAGTTCGCGCATTCAGGGCCTCATCGACGACCTGATCGACACAATGCGCCACGCCAACGGGGCAGGTATAGCCGCCAACCAGATAGGAGACACCGCCCGGATTCTCACCATCGAGGTCAATAACAACCCACGCTATCCCTACAAGCCCCCAGTGCCGTTGACGGTGGCCATCAACCCGGTGTTGGAGCCCCTGGATGCTGAGACAGTGGTCATCAACGAGGGGTGCCTGTCGGTGCCGTTGCGAGGCGAGCTCGTCCGGTCGGTCAACGTGGCGGTTCGCTACACCGATCGACAGGGCGTCGACCACGAACGGGTGGTGCGAGGGCTGACCGCCGGCACCTGGCAGCACGAATGCGACCACCTCGACGGCGTCCTGGTGGCCGATCGCATCGACCCCAAGACGCTCAGTACCTGGGAGCAGTTCAGGGCACACCACCAGGACGCCTTCGTGGAGCGTATCACTCGTTTCGTCCGGGAGGTCGGATCGTGACCAGCTACTGGTGCGAGCTGGCCTGGCTGGGAGGTCCCAGAGCCACTCAGGGAGTGGTGATCGAGGTCGCCGGCGGTCGCATCAAGGCCATCGTGTCCGACCAGCTTGCTCCTCCCCCGGGCGCCACACCGCTGCGAGGGTTGACGCTCCCGGCCCTGGCCAACGCGCACAGCCACGCGTTCCACCGGGCCCTGCGGGGCCGCACCCAGGACGAGCGGGGCACGTTCTGGATCTGGCGGGACCTCATGTACCGGGTGGCTGCGGTCCTCGACCCCGACAACTATCACCGGCTTGCCCGGGCAGCCTTCGCCGAGATGGCACTGGCGGGCATCGGGGTGGTGGGCGAGTTCCACTATATCCACCACCGTCCCGGCGGCGACGCATACGACGATCCCAACGCCATGGGGCTCTCTCTGGCGGCGGCAGCCCGAGACGCCGGCATCCGCCTGACCCTCCTCGACGCACTGTACCTCCACGGCGGCTTCGCTGCCGACGCGCCGTTCGGGTACGCACCGCTAATGGAAGAGCAAACCCGCTTCTCTGACGGCTCTGTCACCGAATGGGCGGATCGGGTAGACGACCTCGCCGCCATGATCGCCGGACCGATTACCAAGGTGGGCGCGGCGGTGCATTCGGTGCGTGCGGTGGACCCGACGTCGATCGGGACGGCGGCGCGTTGGGCCGCCGGCAACCAGGCGCCCTTCCACGTCCATGTCTCCGAGCAGCCGGCCGAGAACCGCCAGTGCTTCGAGGTTCTCGGTCGAACCCCGATCGCGGTGATATCCGACGCAGGTGGTCTGGGTCCCGACACCACCCTGATCCACGCAACGCACGCCTCGGGAAAAGACATCGTCATGGTCGGTGAGGCGGGAGCGATCTGCTGTCTGTGCCCGACAACCGAGCGCGACCTGGCCGACGGGATCGGCCCGAGCGAGGCGCTCGCCGCCGCCGGCGCCCGCCTCTGCGTGGGCTCGGACTCCCACGCCGTCGTCGACCTCTTCGAGGAGACCCGGGCCGTCGAGTTGGGACAGCGGGTGACCAAACTGGAGCGGGGGGTGCACAACACTGAAGCCCTGGCCGAAATGGCCACCCGAAACGGCTACCGGTCGCTGGGGTGGAAGGAGGGCGGTTGTCTCACACCGGGCTCGCTGGCCGACTTCACCACCATAGGTCTCGACTCGGTACGGCTAGCCGGCGCCGACACCGCCAACGCCCTGGCTTCGGCGATCTTCGCCGCCTCGGGCGCCGATGTGCATCACTTGGTGGTGGGCGGCAGGCCGGTGGTGGTCGGCGGGAACCACGTCTCGATCGACATCGCGTCCGAACTCGACGCCATCATCCCCAAGTTGATGACCTCATGACCCTGGTCATCGACAACATCGCGGAGTTGGTCACCAACGCCCCCGACCTGGGAGAGAGACCGCTCGGGATCGTCGAGAACGCATCCGTGGTGGTCGAAGACGGCCAGGTGATCGCCATCGGCCCGGCCGGCGCCCTGGCGGACGAGCGCCTCGACGCCGACGGTCGGTGCGTGCTGCCCGGATTCGTGGACTCCCACACCCACCTGGTGTTCGCCGGCGAGCGGGCCGAGGAGTTCACCCGGCGCATGGCCGGAGAGCCCTACGACGGGGACGGTATCCGGATCACCACCGAAGCCACCCGGGCGGCGGGCCGGAAGGCCCTGAGAGCGTCGCTCGACCGGCGGCTCGTCGAGGCGCACCGGGCGGGCACCACAACCGTGGAGATCAAGTCGGGGTACGGCCTGTCGGTCGAATCCGAAGCCCTGGCCACCTCCTTGGCGGCCGAGGTGACCACCGAGACCACCTTCCTGGGAGCCCACGTGGTGCCGGACGAGTACCGGGGACGCGCCGACGAGTACACCGAGTTGGTCTGCGGACCCATGCTCGACGCCGTCCGACCCCATGTGCGCTGGGTCGATGTGTTCTGCGAAACCGGCGCCTTCGACGTCGACCAGTCGAGGGCGGTGCTCGAGGCCGGGAGGCGGGCGGGGCTGGGCCTGCGGCTCCATGCCAACCAACTGGATCACGGACCCGGGGTCGGCCTCGGCGTGGAGATGGGCTGTGCCTCCATCGACCACTGCACCTACCTGTCTGACGACGACCTCGAGATGCTCGCCTCGAGCGACACTGTCGCCACCTTCCTCCCGGCGGCGGACTTCTCCACCCGCCAGCCCTATCCCGACGCCCGGCGCGCCATCGACGCCGGAGTCCGGGTGGCAATCGCCTCGAACTGCAACCCGGGATCGAGCTACACCACCTCGATCTCGTTCTGCATCGCCCTGGCGGTGCGCGACATGGGAATGACCATCGACGAAGCCATCGCTGCGGTCACCACCGGCGGCGCCGCCGCGCTACGCCGAAAAGACGTCGGCCGGCTCGCGCCGGGAGGTCCGGCCCATCTGACCATCCTCGATGCCCCCAGCCGCCACCACCTTGCCTACCGGCCCGGCGTGCCGCTGATATGGCGGACCATCGGCTCCGATTACCAACTCCCGCCCACCGCCAATACTTCCCAGCCGATCCCACGATAGGTGTCCTCCGGTGGTCACCCGCCTGAACGGAAGAGCCTGGCGTTTTTAGGCGGCGCCGCTTGGTAAAACCCCCCTACGGCCAAGCAACCCTCACGCGGGAAGTCAACCTCGTAGCCGGCGGGATACAGCAAGGTGAACCGAACGTATTCCTCGGAATAGTTCGTGGTTGCAGGTGGGAGGATCGTCTCTCGGCCGGAAGGCGAAGTCAAGCAGACCCCACAGGCAACAGCAAAGTTGTGTCCTCCGACATCTGGCTAGGCATCAGAGAGAGTACGTTCTCCCTGTCCTGTGCGGACATTTGCGCTAGCAACCTCGCTGAAACATGTGTGGGCAGATGAAGAAAGTCGTCAACCTGTTGTGCTAGGTGTCCTTACCATAGAGGTGGGTTACGAGTCGGGTGATGGGTGGTCTTCGCGTCCTGGGCGCCGACACCGGTGGATCGCCGGTGGGGGTGCTCACCGACCGCGTGGGGACACTCACCAACGACTTCTTCGTGAACCTGTTGGACATGGGCACCCGGTGGCAGCTTTCGGAAACCGGGCACACCTACGAGGGCCGTGACCGCCGGACCGGCGAGGTCAGGTGGACGGCCAGCGCCGTCGACCTGGTGCTGGGCTCGAATTCCCAGCTGCGGGCCATCGCCGAGGTCTATGGATCCGACGACGGCCAGGGGAAGCTCGTTCGGGACTTCGTGGCAGCGTGGGACAAGGTTATGAACCTCGATCGATCGACCTGTAGGGTACGTAGCGCCTTCCCGAGCCAGTTAGCGGCGGAGCAGTCGCCTGATTCGCCGGGCAGCGGGGGTCCACAGCCACTCGGGTTCGGTGAAGCGTCGATGTTTCTCGCCGGGCAGCCCCATGGGGTCGTAGAAGCTCTTGTCGGTGGTTTTGCGCAGGTGGCTGCTCCTCCTCAGCACCTTCCAGCCGGCATAGAGCGTCCCTCTGTGAGTCCAGCCCTGCCGGTGATAGATCCAGTTGTCGGGCGCCAGGCGCTGTGCGGCGGCGAAGTGTTTCAATGCGCGCTCGCTGTCGCCCTCCGCCTCGAAGTACAACGCCAGCTTGAACGTCGCTTCGGCCAATCGGGTGTCGTCGTCGACGGGCTTGAGCCGCTCGGCGAGTTCGGTGCGCGACCAGACGTGTTCGCTGTTGGCTCCCCGCTCGATCCAGTCGCGGGTGGCCCGGGCGAATGAGTCGTCGCCGAAACGGACCTTGCCGAGGCTGAACCTGACGGTCGACTCACCCGGGTACGCCCCTTCGTTGCTGCGAACGATGGTCCCCTCCTCGTCGATCCATGCCGCCGACGGCACGTTCACCCAGCCATACAACGAGCTGATCTGGTGGGTGGGGTCGATGACGCATCGGAAGGTAGGTGAGGCCCTGTCAAACCATTTGCCCACGGCCCTGGGGTTTCCCGAGTCCTGTGCCACGCTGATCAACTCGAACCGGTCCGGGCCGATCGATTCGTACAACTCCTGCCAGACCGGCAGGCTGACCCGACACCCTCACCACGATGCCCAGGTGAACAACACCACCTTGCGGCCCCGGAAGTCCGAGAGCCGCAACGTGTCGCCGTTGCGATCGGTCACCTCGAAGTCGGGAGCGATTCCGTATTCCAGCCCGGAGCGACGCACTTCGGGCACCGAGCCGAGACTCCACACGTTCCCGTCGCGCACGTACTTCTGGCCGATCATGTACGCGAATTCCGAGTAGCACATCCACACCCAGTCCTCGGCGTCGGCGATCCACTCCTCAACCTTGTCGTCGGGCAGCGGCACGCACATCTCGCCCAGGCACATGCCCTGCGGCTTGATCTGCCAGCCGGTGGCACTGGGGAGGTCGCCCACTCGCACCCACAGATGGGTCGTTTCGTCGCTCCGTTGGGCGATCTCGGTCGTGTTGCCGTTTGCAAGGATGATCACGATTGCTCCGCCAGAGTCAAGTCTCCCGGAGGCGTTCCTCCCACCGAGGTGGGTCACCAGTTCGGTGATGGCTGGTTGGCCTTGTAGTCGCTGTAGGGTCGGTAGCAATTCTAGGTGGGGAGAGAACCCGGAGACGGAGCTGCGATGGTCCGCGAACTACCTTCCCATCGGCACACGACTGGCCACCGTGCCTTCCCTATGCTGGAACATCAGGGCAAGGTAGGGACAGGATGCGAGAACGATCAGGATGACCGCCGTTCTCGTTGTCTGTGGAATAGTCCTCGGAACCTGGATGAGGGCGAAGGATATGAACGCTTTGAAGATGATGTCGAGTTTGTCGAAGCGTGAGAATATCCTTCGGTATCCTTTCAGTCTTCGGAACAGTCTTTCGATCTCGTTGCGTTTCTTGTGAACGTCCTGGTCATACTCCCATGGGTCCCGGCGGGTGATCTTGGGAGGGGTTACCGGGGAAGAAACTGGTCCACTCCCAAACGGACCATCCAATCGTCGACTTAGCCGGTGGAAACTGGTTCAAGCAATCGGAACACCGACTGCCAACCTCCGGAACCAGACTCGTCGTAGCTTAACTTTCCATCCAACTTATGCGGACAGCACAAGACGGCTCTCCTCCCCCACCGACTCCCTCCTCGGGGGCTGGGCCTGCAAGGGGCGCCATGCCACCAGCCGGCACCGCCGCAAGGCCTCGGAGACTTCATCCACACCTACAATCACCAAAAGGCCGGAGGGAACGGAAGGGAAGTGATGGCGGCCGCTCAAACCAGGCACAACATCGGCGAAGCGGGGTAGGCGTGAACTTCGACTCCTACGATCTCGACCCGGCCGTCTTCGATGAAATGTTCGGCGCCGACGGCACGCCGCACCCCCACTGCCGGGATCTGCACGACACGCTGGGGTCGATGTCGTCCGCCGATCTGGGGGCCATCGGCGAATGGGTCACCCGATCGTTCACCAACGAAGGGATCACCTTCACCGTCTACGGCGACGACGAGGAGACCGAGCGCATCATCCCCATCGACTCCGTACCCCGGGTGATGTCCGCCGGCGAATGGGCGGACCTCACCGCCGGTCTCAAACAGCGGCTCTCGGCCCTCAATCGGTTCCTGGAGGACATCTACGGCGAGGCCCGCATCATCGCCGACGGTGTGATACCGGCCGACATGGTGCGGGGCTGTCCCCAGTACCGCCTGGAGATGAGGGGATTCAGAGCTCCTCACGGTGTCTGGGTTGCGGTATGCGGGACCGACCTGGTTCGCACCAACAACGGTTTCCGCGTCCTCGAGGACAACCTGCGCGTGCCCTCGGGCGTGTCGTACATGCTGGCCATCAGGAAAGCGACCAAGTCCGCCCACCGGCTCCTCTATCGGCTTTCGCGGGTGCGGGACATCGAGAACTACGGGCTCATCCTCGCCCGGACCCTGCGGGAACTGGCGCCCGAGGGACGCTCCGACCCGACCATGGCGCTCCTCACCCCCGGGATCTACAACTCGGCGTTCTACGAGCACATGTTCCTGGCGCGCCAGATCGGCGCCGACCTGGTGGAGGGCCGGGACCTCCTGGTCGAGGACGGATACGTGTACATGCGCACCACGTCCGGGTTGAAGCGAATCGACGTGATCTACCGGCGCGTCGACGACGACTTCCTGGATCCCCTGGTCTTCCGCCCCGACTCCCTGCTCGGGGTCCCGGGCCTCCTGCACGCCGCCCGCCTCGGGAACGTCTCGGTCGTCAACACTCCCGGAACCGGCGTGGCCGACGACAAGAGCGTCTACGCCTATGTCCCCGACATGATCCGCTACTACCTGGACACGGAGCCCTTGATCCAGAACGTCGAGACCTACCTGTGCAGACGCCCCGATGACCTCGAGTACACCCTCGACAACCTGGAACATCTCGTGGTCAAGCGGGTGGGCGAGTCGGGCGGGTACGGGATGCTGATCGGCCCCCACTCGACCCCCGAAGAGCGCAACGAGTTCGCCGCACTGCTGAGGGCGGACCCCGCCGACTACATATCCCAGCCCACGCTCGCTTTGTCCCGCGCGCCTTGCCTCATCGAGGGACGCCTGGAGCCGCGGCACGTGGACCTGCGGCCCTTCATCCTCACCGGGGCCGAGACCCGGATCGTGCCGGGGGCGTTCTGCCGCATCGCCCTGCGTCGCGGGAGCCTGGTGGTCAACTCCAGCCAGGGCGGGGGCGGCAAGGACTTCTGGGTACTGGACGACTGATCGCATGCTGTCGAGAAGCGCCGCGGGGCTGTATTGGATGGGCCGCTACCTGGAGAGAGCCAGCCATCTGTCCAGGCTGCTCAGACAGCAGACCGAGTCACTCGCCGACAGCCCGCCCCGGGACATCTATTTCGGCTGGCACCGCATATACGGCGCATTGGACCGGGAACCGCTCAGCGGAGCGCTCGAACTCGACAGCGACGACCTGTTCGCCCTGGTCGACTCTTTCGCGCTGGCCGACGACCTGACCTTCGAACCCACCAACCCCGACTCGATCCGCAGTTGCTTCGCTCAGGGACGGGAGAACGCCCGCCAGATGCGCCACCACATTTCAGCGGAGATGTGGACCTGCCTGAACCAGTCGCATCTCAGGCTTCAGGACATGGAGATGCAGGACATCTGGGTCAGGTCCCCCGAGAACTTCTACGCCGAGACGGCAGCGGAGATCGACACGTTCCGGGGAGTGACCTCGTCCACCCTGTACCGCGACGACGCCTGGCATTTCGTCCAGTTGGGAAACTACATCGAGAAGGTCCAACTCTCTGCCTCCCTCCTGATGGCCCAGATCGCCGCGGTCCACTTGTTTGAGGTCCCGGCGGACGCCTACTGGACCAGCCTTCTTCGCCATTACTACGCGTTCGAGGCCTACAACCGCGCCTCCAGCGCTGCCATCGAATCAGACCGCGTCCTGGGCCTTTTGGTCACCAACCCCCAACTCCCCGACTCGTTGAGCCTGTCCGTGTCCCAGTTGTGCAACGAGTTGGCCGCCATCGGACCGGGACCCGACACCGAGGCCACCGCCCGAACCCGGAGCCAGGCCGAGTACCTCCGCCAGTTGGTCGGGATCGAATGGCCCGGCGGCGCCGACGGCCAAGCCCTGCTGGAGAGAATCGACGATGGGTGCCGACAACTCCACCACCTGGTAACGAAGACCTACTTCGACTACCCGGTCCTCGCGCCTGACCACGGGAGGGCCGACAGGCACGACCAATGACCGCACCCGCCGACGGCGCTCAGGATTCGTGGCGCTACCGCATCGAACACATCACGCGCTTCGTGTACAGCGAACCGGTCCGCCGATGCACCATGTCACTTTGCCTCCAACCCCTCCAGGCTCCCGGCCAGAGACTTGTGGACTTCTCCGTCAAGACCACACCTCCCTCGAGGTTGACGACCGAGACCGACCCGTTCGGCAATACCCGGCATGTCCTGACCCTTCACCAGGATCACAACATGCTGGAGGTCGTCTCAACCTCCGAAGTGGAGATGGAGCCTCCGCTCGCCCTACATGAAAGCCTGGGAATGAGCACTTGGGATGAGGTCCGAGCAGTGGGCGCCGACCCAAAGTGGTGGGACTTCACCAGCGCAAGCCCGCTGGCCCGCCCCTCCCCCGCCCTGTCCGACTTCATCAGACAACTGGGAGTCGAACGACGAGACGGTCCCCTGGCCGACCTGATCGCGCTGTCGGACGCGCTCAACGACGCTTTCGAGTACATGCCGGGCGCCACGTCGGTGGACTCCACAATCGACGAATTCCTCACCTCGTGTAAGGGCGTGTGCCAGGACTACACCCACGTAATGGTGGCCATCGCCCGCTCCTGGGGGGTACCGACCCGTTACGTGTCGGGATACCTGCACGTCACCGACCCCGGATCGGGACAGCCCGGATCGGCCTTCGGGGCCGCCACCCACGCCTGGGCCGAGACCCACCTGCCCCGCCTGGGATGGATCGGCCTAGATCCCACCAACCGGTCCCTTGCCGACCAGAAATACGTCCGGATAGCGGTAGGGCGCGACTACCAAGACGTCCCCCCCACCCGAGGAGTGATCGCGGGAGGAGGCGACTCCCAACTGGATGTAGACGTCCGGATGACCCTCCTCTAAACACGCTGTGAGAATGTGGTGGGTG
>JAAXHN010000056.1 GCA_012270885.1 Acidimicrobiia bacterium
GTCGCCCCCACTCCGAAATAGGACAATTTAGGCTGTCCGGCCCGCGGCGAGGAAGCGTGCCAAACGACACGAGCTAGGGAAAGGGCTTAAGGGAGAGGGTGTCGGGGCCGCCTGCTGTTGCCTTGGACCGACGCAGTTCCCTGGCGCTCCCGCCGTACAGCTCCTTGGCCAATGCGGAACCGAACGAGCATGGGAATACCACCGCCGGACACGAAAGGTCGAGACCGGGTGATGGGAGGGCTGATTGCGCAGAGTTGGGGGAGGAGAACCGTTCACAAAGCCGAGCCAGATCGGAACGAATTGAACACAGAGGATCCTCGACGCTGCGACCGTGAACCGGCGTGGCTCCGCGAGATGCTTGTCGTGAAACGTTCTTCGTTGTGGGCGATCTCGACCACACGTTTGCACTAAAGGGGTGCCCACAGCAGAAAACGGTGGGCAGCCACCGGCAACCCGATGCGGCGCCGGTTCAGTGTGACGACAGTCAACCTCCACACCGCAGTTTGTTTCACAACCTCTGACCAGAACTTCGGCAAGTCTCGGTATCACACCGCGACAAGACCTCCCTCCCGTGGGCCGGCGGCACTCAGATCTTGAATCGGATGGCGGCGGGCACGCTCGAGACCCTCATCGGCGTGAAGCCGACCATGTCGCCATCTGCTTCCACCGGCCAGGGAGGGTCGGTCGTCACCTCGAAGCTCTGCCAACTCCGCCTCTGCACCCAGCGCTCGGTCAGGTGCACTCCCTTGATGATCTTGGGCACCACCGCAGGCAGTTGACTCTTCCGGGGAGTGAAGACCTGCAGGTCCAAACGGTTGTCAACCAGGTTGGCTTTGGGGGCGACATTCCACTTCCATGCAAAGAACTGGGCATTGGCCACGATCACCGCCAGCGCATCGGCCGTGATGGCTCTCTGAGGACCTTGAACTACTACTCTGGCCCGGGGGAACCGGGGCAACCGGGCCAGAAATCCCAGTCCGTAGCGGGCCGCTCCGACCCATCGAGGGAGCCTGCCGGCTGTCTCGGTCGCCGCCGCGCCGACTCCCGCCTCGGCGACGTTGACAAAGAAACGCCTTCCCCAGTCTCCCTCCAGGCATCCAACGTCGATGTCGTACCACGAGCGCGTGACCAGCCGCGAAACGGATTTTTCCAGGTCACGGGGCAGCCCGAAAGTGCGAAGGAAGTCGCACGCGGTCCCGCTAGGCAGCATCGCCACCCTGGGGGGCTCGGACCACTGCTCGCGACACAGGGCATCTACCGTAAGGCTGAGGGTGCCGTCACCCCCCGCCACCGCCACCCTGCCCCTGGTGGACACCACCTCCACCACCCGCTCGGCCATGCGGTCGGATGACGGTACCGACTCCACCCGCGCCTTCACACCTCCAGCGACCAACAGGTCGGAAAGTTTCTGCGAGGAAACCCTGCCGCGGCCTGCATCCGGGTTGAAAAGGACCGGCCAGTCGGTGAAGCTCTCCGTCACCGTGTTGCGACTGTCTGGGGCGCTAGGCCAGGATCCAGATGAGGGCGACGGTGGTGGCGGCAAAGCCAAGGACCGTTATTACGGTGAGACGGCTCAGATTCCGCTCCGCCACTGTGGAGCCGCCCATGGAGGCGCCGAGTCCGCCACCGAATGCCTCCGACAGACCCCCGCCTCGTCCGGAGTGCAAGAGAATCAACAGGATCAAACCCAGCGAGAGCAGCACATGGATCCCGATCACCACCGCTTGCAAGATAGCCATGACGTCTATTCTATCGCGGCCTGCGCGGCCACCCGAGCCGCAGCTTCCGCGGCTGCCTCGGGATCGCCCAGGTATCTCGACCCTGTGGGGTTCAGATCGGAGTCCAACCCGTAGAGCAGAGGTATCCCGGTGGGGATGTTCAGGGAGGAGATCTCCGAATCGGGGATCCCTTCCAGGTACTTCAGGAGCGCGCGGATGCTGTTTCCGTGACACACCACCAACGGGTTGAGTCCCTGGCGGAGTTGGGGAACGATCCGGTCGTGCCAGTAGGGAAGGACCCGCGCTACCACGTCCTTCAGGCATTCGGTGGCGGGCAGCACGTCGGGGGCCAGGTCGGCGTACACAGGATCGTGTCGGGGGTGACGGGAATCGTCCGGGTCCAGGGCAGGGGGTCGGACGTCATAGCTCCGGCGCCACAGATGCACCTGCTCTGCGCCGTGCTCCCGGGCGGTCTGCTTCTTGTTGAGTCCCTGCAGGGCGCCGTAGTGCCGCTCGTTGAGTCGCCAGTGGCGGACCACCGGGAGCCAGGCCATTCTCATCTCGGCCAGGGCCAGTTCGGCGGTGCGGATGGAGCGGAGCAGCACCGAGGTGTGCACCCCATCGAACGAGAGCCCCTCCTCCTTCATCAACCGCCCGGCCGCCCGTGCTTCCTCCTCGCCCCGGGGGCTCAAATCGACATCTGTCCAGCCCGAGAACAGGTTGGAGAGATTCCACTCCGACTCCCCGTGACGAACCAACACCATCCGATACATCAGCAGTCAGGCTACCGGAATCCAGTCCCGACAACCAGCCGGTAAAGGGCCAGAGTGCAACGCCACCATGTTGCCGGAAAAACGCCGTAAAGTGCCGGCTAGGTATGCGTTTTAGGGCTAAATCGGGCTAGTTGGCAAAGAAGAGCCCCTCCCTCCCCCGCCCCAACCTTCACATCCAGTAGCGGACCACGGCCGCGAAGGTGTCAGGATCGAGGCTGGCGCCACCCACCAGGGCCCCGTCGATGTGGGTCTTGGCGATGAAGGCGGCAATGTTTCCCGGGTTGACCGAGCCCCCGTAGAGGATCCGCACCGCCTCCCCGGCTTCGGGACCTCCCATCGCCAACACCGTGTTGCGCAGCAACTCGCACACGCCGCCGGCGTCGTCCGGGAGGGCGTGACGGCCGGTGCCGATCGCCCAGACCGGTTCGTATGCCACCACCACGGAGGCCCGCTGTTCGGCGGTCAGCCGACGCAGCGCCCCGCGCAACTGGGTGGTCACCACCATCTCGGTCTCCCCAGACTCCCGCTCCGAGAGGGTCTCCCCCACGCACACCACCGGGGTCATCCCCGCCGACAGCACCGCCCGCACCCGCTTTCGGGCCAACTCGTCGGTCTCCCCGAACATGGCGCGCCGCTCAGAATGCCCCACGATCACATAGCCGACATCCAGTTTTGCCAGCATTCCAGCCGAGACCTCTCCTGTGAAGGCGCCTTCTCTCTCCCAATGGACATGCTGGGCTCCCAGCCCGAAGGGCATCCGATCGGCCATGATCAGCGTCTGGATGGTGCGCAGGCAGGTGAAGGGAGGTGCTATCACCACATCGGCCCGATCGAAGTCAGCGGGATTCAGTCGGTACCAGAGTCTCTGTGTGACCGCGATCGCCTCCAGGTGGGTGAGGTTCATCTTCCAGTTGCCGATGATCAAACTCTTTCGGGCCATATGTTCTCCTACCGTACCCACTTGCGGAGAATTTCCACTCCGGGAAGGGGATTGCCCTCCAGGAGCCGAAGGCTGGCTCCCCCACCGGTGGAGAGGTGCGACACCTGTTCCTCCAGTCCCAGCAACCGGATCGCCGCCGCCGAGTCGCCGCCACCCACCACGGTGAAGGCGTCCGATGAGGCCACCGCCCGCGCCACCGTCTCGGTTCCCGCCCGGAACGCCTCCCACTCGAACACCCCCATAGGTCCGTTCCAGAAAATGCTCCCGGCGCCCTCGCAGATCTCGGCGATACGCCGGGCGGCGTCAGGGCCGATGTCCAAACCCATCTCGCCATCACCGATTCTCCCGACGCCGGTCACCCGACAGGGGGCGTCGGCTCGGAAATGTCCTGCGACCACAACGTCTTCGGGGAGGAGCACCTTGCCGCCCTTGGGACCATCAAGGAGTTCTCTCACCGGTGACACCATCTCCCCCTCCGAGAGACTCGCCCCCACGGAGTATCCCTCGGCCATCAGGGCCGTGTAGGACATCCCGCCCCCCACCGCCAGCACGTCGCAGATCTCCACCATGGCGGAGAGCACTCCCAGCTTGTCGGAGACCTTGGCTCCGCCCAGGATCACCACGAACGGCCGGGGCGGGTTGTCGAGCAACGATTCCAGGGCTTCCAGCTCGGAGACCAGCAGCGGCCCGGCCGCCGACCGCACCCTGGCGGCCACCCCCACCGTGGAGGCGTGGGAGCGGTGGACCGAACCGAACGCGTCCTGGCAGAACAGATCCGCAAGCTCCGCCAGTTGGGACCCCAGCGCCGGGTCATTGGAGGTCTCCCCGGGATGGAACCGGGTGTTCTCCAGAAGGATCACCTCTCCGGGCCGTGCCCCACCGACCGCCTCGTTCACCTCCCTTCCCACCAGGTTCGGCAGGTGACGGACCGGAAAGTCCCCCACCTCCTCCATGCGGCGGGCCACCGGGGCCAGGCTGTAGCCCGGGTCGGGGCCCTCAGGCCGGCCCAGGTGGCTGCACACCACCACCGCCGCTCCCGCGGAACCAAGCCTTTCAACCGCTGCAAGCGAGGAGCGAATCCGAAAGTCGTCGGCAACCTCCCCGCCGTCCAGGGGTACGTTCAGGTCGGCGCGTACCAGCACCCGGCGGCCATCAGTCTCAACGTCGTCGAGAGTCAGGTAGCCGGCCATGTTCCCAAAGCCCTTGATTCAGTCTGCGGTTGCCTCATTTCGTTTGTCTCCGGAAGAACGATGCCGGGTGATCGACTCCTTGGAGACCACTCGCATCTTATTGGAGCCCGATGGTGTTCCAAAGACAGAATCGGAGTTCAGCCCGATCTCGCGTCTCGGTGGAAGACGGAGACTTCAACCCCGTGGTGTGCGAGGCGGCGGGACACCTCCTCGGCCACGGCCACGGAGCGGTGCCGGCCGCCGGTGCATCCCACCGCGATGGTGAGATACGCTTTGCCCTCCGCGCGGTAGCGAGGCGCCAGGAACAACAGCAACTCCAATACCCTCCCCAAGAAGCCCTCCGTGTCGGGGTTTTCCAAAACGAACCCAGCCACCTCCGGATCAGTCCCGGTCCTGGGTCTCAACTCCGGGTTCCAGTGCGGATTGGGAAGAAACCGAACGTCGAAGACCACATCGGCATCGCGGGGAAGCCCGTTCTTGAAACCGAAGGAAACCATGGAGATGTGCATCGGCCGGGCCTTTCCCTCCCCTCCGAATCGGGCAACCACCCGCTCCCGCAACTGATGGATGTTGAAATCGGAGGTGTCGATGATCAGATCCGAAGCCGACCTCAAGCCCGAGAGCAGTTCGCGCTCGGCGGCGATGGCTCCCGGCAGGGTATCACCACCCTCAGGGTGCGGACGCCGCGTCTCCTCGTAGCGGCGAACCAACACCTGCTCATCGGCGTCCAGGAAAACGACCGCGGCGCTGATCCCTGAACCCTCCAGCCGCTGGACCGCGCGCCGGATGGCAAACTCCGGGTTGACCGCCGGGTCCCACGACCGGATCACCAGCGCCAGCGGGGCGGTCTGCCCGAGACGTTGGTCCGTCGATGCTACCTCGAGAATCATGGCCGGGGGAAGGTTGTCGATCACCCGATAGGAGAGGTCCTCCAGCACCCTCGCCACAGATCCCCGCCCGGCCCCCGACATGCCTGTCAGGAGCAGCAACTCCGGCCGCTGCTCCGGTGCGGGAGGGGGAATCTCGCCCACTTGGCCTACTCGCCCCGCAGCAGCAGGTAGAGGTCGTCGGCAACCGCGGTGGGAACCACCTCGGCCAGGTCCTCCACTTTCGCTTCCCGGAGTTTCCGGAGCGACCCGAACCTGCGCAGGAGGGCCCGCTTTCGAACCGGGCCGATCCCGGGCGCCTCGTCCAGTAGAGAGTCAATCATGCCCTTGGAACGGAGTTTACGGTGATACTCCACCGCGAACCGGTGGGCTTCGTCCCGGATCCGCTGCAGCAGATAAAGGGCTTCGGCCCGGCGGGAGATTCGCAGCGGCTCGGCCGCGTCCGGGAAGTAGACCTCCTCCATCCGTTTGGCCAGCCCGACCACGGGAATATCCAATTCCAGTTCGTCGAGCACCCGGACCGCCCTTCCCAACTGCCCGGCGCCGCCGTCGATCACCACCAGGGAGGGCGGGTATCGAAACCGGGCCTGCTGATGGGCGGGGAGGTCGCGGCTGACCAGAAAGGCGGTGAACCTCCTTCGTATGGCCTCTTCCATGGCGGCGAAGTCATCCTGTCCCCTGACCTTGCGGATCTTGAAACGCCGGTACTCGGACTTTCGGGCCAGGCCGTCCTCCACCACCACCATGGAGGCCACGGTGTGGGTCCCCATCAGGGTGGAGACATCGAAGGCCTCGATCCGGAGGGGTGGCTCGGGGAGGCCCAGCACCTCCTGGAGGCTGCGGAGCGCACGGGCCCGGGCGTTGTGGTCAGCCTGCCGTCGGAGCCGGTGACGGCCGAACATCTCCCGGGCGTTCGTGCCCGCGGTCTCCATGAGACGGCGCTTGCCGCCCCGCTTGGGGACCCGCAACTCAACCCGCCCTCCCCTCCGCTCGGAAAGCCATGCCCGGAAGGTCTCGGGATCGGGCGGCAGGTCGGGGATCAACACCAGTGGAGGCGGAGCACGATCACCGTACAGTTCCCGGAGAATCGAACCCACCAGTTCCCGGCGGTTCACCTCCTCAACCCGGTCCACCACCGATCCCAGCCGGCCCACCACTCTTCCCCGCCGCACGAACAACACCCAGATGGCCGTCTCCAACTCGTCACCGTGCTCAGCAATCAGGTCGAAGTCCTCCCGGCGGTCGGTGACCATCTCCTGGCGGGCCAGGGCCTTCTCCAGATCGGCCAGCCGGTCCCGGTGGCGTGCGGCGGCCTCGTACTCCAAGGCTTCCGACGACTGTCGCATCCGGTCGGTGATCTCCTCCACCACCCGGTCGATGTCACCCTGCAGGAACGAAGAGAGCCCCACCACCGCCCTCTGGTAGTCCTCGTCGGTCACCTCGCCCACACACGGCCCCGAGCACTTCTCTATGTGAAAGAGCAGACAGGGTCGACCCTGGAGTTGCTGGCGGCGGAACAGGGAGTCGGAGCAGGTGCGTACCGGGAAGGTGCGCAGCACCAGATCGAGCGTCTTGCGGATGGCGTAGGTGTGGGCGTAGGGCCCGAAGTAGGCGGTCCCCTTGCGCCTGCGGCCTCTCATGACATGGGCCCTGGGCCATTGATCGGAACGGGTTATGGCCAGATAGGGATAGCTCTTATCGTCCCGCAGCCGGATGTTGAATCGGGGCCGGTGCTGTTTGATCAGGGAGTACTCCAGCATGATCGCCTCCACTTCCGAGGAGGCCACGATCCAATCCACGTCGCGGGCCGACTCCACCATCGCCAAGGTGCGAGTGTGCAACTCCCGCCCGAAGTAGGAAGCCACTCGCTTCCGGAGGGACTTGGCCTTCCCGACATATATCACCCGGCCGTGACCGTCCCGGAAGAGATAAGCGCCGGGGGCATCGGGGATCTCCACGGAGGGGGGACGGTCCATCCCGTTCCCCAGGCTACCCGACCAGTGCGCCGGAGGAAGCCAGCACCCCGTCCAGGAAATGGCCGGTGTAGCTGGCCGGATCGGCGGCGACCTCTTCGGGAGTGCCAATGGCCACCACTCGCCCTCCCTCGCTCCCCCCTTCCGGGCCGAGATCGATCAGGTGATCGGCCGACTTTATGACGTCCAAATTGTGCTCTATCACCACCACCGTGTTGCCCCCTTCCACCAAGCGGTGCAGTACGCCCAGTAGGCGGCGCACGTCCTCAAAGTGAAGGCCGGTGGTGGGCTCATCCAGGATGTACATGGTGCGCCCAGTGGATCGCTTACGCAGTTCCGAGGAAAGCTTGACGCGCTGCGCCTCCCCTCCCGAGAGGGTGGTGGCGGCCTGCCCGAGCCGGATGTACCCCAACCCCACGTCGGTGAGGGTCTGCAGGGTGAGGGCGATGGGAGGATGATGGACGAACAACTCCAGTGCCTGGGCGACCGGCATCTCCAGTATGTCGGCGATGCTCCGTCCCTTCCAGAGGATTTGGAGGGTCTCGCGGTTATACCTCCTCCCCCGGCACTGCTCGCAGGGGACGTACACGTCTGGCAGGAAGTGCATCTCGATCTTGATGGTCCCGTCCCCTCGGCACTCCTCGCAGCGCCCTCCCACCACGTTGAAGGAGAACCTACCCGGCTTGTATCCCCGCGCCTGGGACTCGGGCACCTTGGAGTAGAGAGCGCGGATGTGATCGAAGACCTTGGTGTAGGTGGCGGGGTTGGAACGGGGAGTGCGCCCGATGGGAGACTGGTCGATGTTGATCACCTTGTCGATATGCTCGATCCCCTGGATGTCCCGATGCCGGCCGGGCAGCACCCGGGAACGGTAGATGGTGCGAAGCAGCGCCTTGTAAAGGATCTCCTCCACCAGGGTGGACTTGCCGCTCCCCGACACCCCGGTCACGCAGATGAACTTCCCCAGCGGGAGGTCCACGTCGATCCCGTCCAGGTTGTGCTCGGCTGCGCCCACTATCCGGATGCTCTTTCCGCTGCCCTCCCTGCGGATCGAGGGAACCTGAATCACCCGGCGCCCCGAGAGATAGTCGCCGGTTATCGAGGATTGCTCATAGCAGATCGCCTCCACCGGTCCCTGCGCCACGATCCTGCCCCCGTGTTCGCCCGCTCCAGGGCCGATGTCCACCACATGGTCGGCGGAACGGATGGTCTCTTCGTCGTGCTCCACCACCACCAGGGTGTTGCCCAGGTCCCGCAACCGGGTGAGGGTCTCGATCAGCCTGCGATTGTCTCGCTGGTGGAGCCCGATGGAAGGCTCGTCGAGTATGTAGAGCACTCCCACCAGCCCCGATCCGATCTGGGTGGCGAGACGAATCCGCTGCGCCTCTCCCCCGGCCAGGGTGGCCGCCGACCTGCCCAGGGTCAGATAGCCGAGTCCCACGTCCAGGAGGAAGGAGATTCGGGAGCGGATCTCCTTCAGCACCCGCTCGGCGATGGTCGCCTCCCGGTCGGTGAGATCGAGACTCTCGATGAAGTCCAGCACCCCTCCCAGGGAGAGTTGGGAGAGATAATGGATGTTCACTCCCCCTACCGTCACGGCCCGGGAGACCTCGCCCAGCCGGGCCCCGCCGCATCCGTCGCAGGGGACCTGGCGCATGTACTGGCGGTACGAGTCCCTGGCGGAGTCCGACCCGGTGTCGCGATGTCGCCGCTCCAGGTGGGGGATCACTCCCTCGTAGCGGGTGGTCCAGACCCGGCGGCGGCCCCGGCGGTTGCGATAGCTAACCCGGAGCTTGCGGCGGAAGTTCCCATGAAGAATCTCCTTTCGCACCGCCTCGGGCAACTCCCGCCAGGGCGTTTGCAGGCTGAACCCTATGTCTTCGGACAGCGCATCCAGGAGCCGGGTGTAATAGCCGCTGTATTGATAGGTCCAAGGAGCAATCGCCCCCTCGGTGACGCTCAGCCGGTCGTTGGGCACCACCAGGTCCTCGGCCACCTGGTAGCGAGCCCCGATCCCCGCACAGGTCGGGCAGGCGCCGTAAGGGCTGTTGAAGGAGAAGTTGCGGGGGGCAAGCTCGGAGAAGGAAAACCCGCACCGGTCACAGGCCAGATGCTGGCTGAAGCTCAGGGTGGGCCCGTCGATGACGTCCACCATCGCTTTCCCCTCAGCCAGACCCAGTGCGGTCTCGATGGATTGGGTGAGCCGCTCCCCTATCCCCTCCCGGCGCACCAGGCGGTCCACCACCACTTCGATGGTGTGCTGGTAGTAGCGGTCGAGCCGGATGTCCTCATCGAGGGGAAGCACCTCGCCGTCGACCCGCGCCCGGCTGTAGCCCTGGCGCACCAGGTCCTTGAAGAGCGCCTGGTATTCGCCCTTTCGTCCCTCCACCACCGGCGCCAGCACCATGAACCTGGACCCGTCCTCCAACTCCAGGATGCGGTCAACGATCTGTTGGGGGGTCTGGCGCTTCACCACCTCCCCGTCGTTGGGACAGTGGGGGATCCCGATCCGGGCGAACAGGAGCCGCAGGTAGTCGTGGACCTCGGTCACGGTCCCCACCGTCGACCGGGGGTTGCGGCTGGCGGTCTTCTGGTCGATCGAGATGGCCGGCGACAGCCCTTCGATAAAGTCCACGTCCGGTTTGTCCATCTGCCCCAGGAACTGGCGGGCGTATGCCGAGAGGGACTCCACGTAGCGGCGCTGCCCCTCGGCGTAGATGGTGTCGAAGGCGAGGCTGGACTTGCCGGAGCCCGACAGCCCGGTGAGGACTATCAGGGCGTTCCGGGGAAGCTCGACCGTGAGGTCCTTGAGGTTGTGCTCCCGGGCGCCACTGATCAGGATGGAGTCGGCACTCATCGCATCACAGGAGTCACGGCGTGGGGCGGTCCAGGCGGGCCATGGTAGGGGTGGGGGTCCCGTCCGCCTCCATCCTCACCCCGAACACCCTGTCGGCCTGCTCCGCCGAGACGTATTCGTCCAGCACGTCGTTTCTCACCAATTCGATCGGCCTGTCCAGCGGGTCTCCCCACCCTCCTCCACCGGCCGACAGGTTGTGGAAGGATTCTCCGGCGTTCATGGAGAAACGCTCCATCCGCGCCCGGCACGCCCGGTCGGTGCCGGGCCAGACAATCATGGCGTTGGTCTCCGGCTCATGCCCGCCCCGCAGCCCCCAGGGCTTGGTCTTGGTCTTCTTCTTCATCGATAGAACTTCCCCCGGTGCGAGGAATTTTACCTGACGGGAGACTCCCAACCCTCCCCTCCAGCGTCCCGCCCCGCCCGAGTCCCGTCGCAACTCCAGACGCTCGTGAAAGAGGGGCGACTGGTGCTCCAGGACCTCGATCGAGGTGTTGCGGACCGCGGTGGTGGAGGGGTGCTGCAGGGCGTTGGCCCCGTCGTGATCGGGAGTGGCGCCCCACCCGAGCCCCTCGTTGTTGCTCACCAGGTACATCTCCCCGGTGTAAGGGTGCTCACCCACAGCCATGAATCCCGGCAGGTCGGAACCGGAGCTGGCATGGATCTGTTCCATCCCCTGCGCAAGCGCCTTGTTGATCAACTCGAAGCCCGCCATCCCGGTCCACAGGGTGTAGGTTGCGGACGGATACACCGCATGGAAGAGGTTTCCGGGAGGACAGATCACCTCGAGCGGCTGGTAGTGGCCATGGTTGGCAGGGGTGTCGGGGGTCGTCAGGGACTTGAAGACGTTTTTGGCAAGACTCAATGTACACCCGAACGGCATGTTCACCGGCCCCGGGACCGCCCCGTCGGAGTCCGCAAAGTCCACCGTGAACCTCTCCCCCTCGATGGTGACAGTCACCGCCATCCTGATCAGATCGTGAGAGATGCCGTCGTCGTCCAGCCAGTCGAAGGCGGACCACTGCCCGTCCGGCATCGACCGCACCGCCTCGGCCGCGGTCTGCGCGCCGTGCTGGATGATCACCTCGATCGCCCGGTCTACGGAGGCCAGGCCGAACTTGTCCCAGATCTGGTGGAGCCGTCGCTCCCCCACCCGGAGGGCGGCTATCTGTGCATGGAAGTCTCCCATGATATTCACCGGTAGCCGCGAGTTGTATCGCAGGATGTCCATCATCTGCGGGTCCACTTCTCCCCCGCGCACAAGCTTCACCGCAGGCAGGATCAGGCCCTCCTGGTGCATGGAAGTCGAGTCCAGCACATAGCCGGGATCCTTGGCTCCCAGGTCCATCCAATGGGCCCGGACGGCCAGATAGGCGTCGGGCAGGTCACTCCCCTCGGAGAAGACCGGGGCGAACATCATGGCGTCGGCTGCATGAGCGCCGCTCCAGTATGGGTAGTTGAGGATCACCACATCACCGGGATGCAGGTTCTCGACCCCCACCCTCTCCACACCCTTGTGAATCGCATAGTCGTTGGCGCCCAGGAAGAAAAGGATCCCCGACGACTCCGAGATCAACCGCCGGTCCCGGTCGTACATGGAGATCCCGAAGTCCAGCACCTCGTAGATCACCGGGTTGAAGGCGGTCCTTACCAGAGTGCGTCGCATCTGCTCGGCAGTGGAATTCAGATAGTGACGGATCACCTCCACCGTGGCGCCATCCAACCCAGGGCCGGTCTTCACCCCATCCTCCCGGCTCTTCAAGATTCCCGCCGGTCCCGGCGCGCCCCGGTGAGAATGGCCGCGCCGTCCGAGTCCACCCTCACTCCGTACACCCTCTCCGCCTGCTCGGCCGAGACATACTCGTCGAGCACGTCTTCGCGCACCAGTTCCGCCGGACGGTCCATCGGATCGCCCCAACCTCCCCCACCCGCTGACAGGTTCCGGAAACGATCTCCCTCATCCATCGTGAATCGCTCCATCCGCGCCCGGTGGGCCCGGTCGGTATCCGGCCAGACGATCATGGCGTTGGTCTCCGGCTCATGGCCGCCCCGGAGCGCCCACGGTTTGGTCTTGGTCTTCTTCTTCATCGAAAGCATCTCACCGGTGGCCAGGAACCGGACCTCACGGCAGATTCCCACGCCTCCCCGCCATCTGCCGGCCCCGCCTGAATCCTGGCGTAGCTCCAAACGCTCGTGAAAGATGGGCGAGCGGTGTTCAAGGACCTCCATCGAAGTGTTCCGGACCGCGGTCATGGCGGGATGCTGTATCGCGTTGGCGCCGTCGTGATTCGGGGTTGCGCCCCAGCCGATCCCCTCGTTGTTGCTGACTGCATACAACTCCCCGGTCTCGGGATGGGTTCCCACCGCCATGAAACCCGGTTCGTCGGCCCCGGATGACGCGGCGATGTGACCCATCCCCTTGGCCAGCGCCTTGTGGATCAACTCGAAGGCGGCCATGCCGGTCCAGAGTGTGAAGGTGGCCGCCGGATAGACGGCGCGGAACAGATTGCCCGGCGGGCAATCCACTTCCAGCGGTCGGTAGTGGCCGTGGTTGGCGGGAGTGTCGGGAGTCGTGAGCGACTTGAACACCGCCTTGGCCATGCTCAGGGTCCTGCCGTACGGCATGTTCACCGGCCCTGGCACTGCCCCTTCGGAGCCCCCGTAGTCCACGGTAAACTTCTCTCCCTCGATGGTCACCGTCACCGCCATCCTGATCAGGTCGTGGGAGATCCCGTCGTCGTCCAGCCAGTCGGAGGCCGACCACCGCCCATCCGGCATGGCGCGCACCGCCTCGACCGCGGTCTCCGCTCCGTGCTCGATGATCAGGTTGATCGCCGCGTCCACATTGGCCAGGCCGAACTTCTCCCAAATCTGGTGAAGCCGCCGCTCACCCACCCGCAACGCTGCCACCTGGGCATTGAAGTCTCCGATGATGGTCTCGGGCATCCGGGAGTTGTATCGCAGGATGTCGATTATTTGGCGGTCCACCGCGCCGCGGTTGATCACCTTGACGCCGGGCATGATGAGGCCTTCCTGGTGCATGGAGGTCGAGTCCAGCACGTAGCCGGGATCCTTGGCTCCCAGGTCCATCCAGTGGGCCCTCACCGCCAGATAGGCGTCGGGCAAGTCGCTCCCCTCACAGAAAACCGGCGCGAACAGCATGGCGTCGGAGACATGGGCGCCGCTCCAGTATGGATAGTTGAGCATCATCACGTCCCCGGCATGCAGGTTCTCGATCCCCACCTTCTCCACACCTTTGTGAATGGCGTAATCGTTGGCGCCCAGAAAGGAGAGGAGGCCCGAGGACTCCGAGATCAGCCGACGCTCCCGGTCGTACATGGAGATGCCGAAGTCCAGCACCTCATAGATCACCGGGTTGAAGGCGGTCCTGACCAGGGTCCGGCGCATCTGCTCGGCCGTGGAATTCAGATAATGACGTATCACCTCCACGGTGGCGCCGTCCAGCGTGGGGGCGTCTTTCACCTTACTCTCCCGGGCAATCAGTACGCCGGGCGCTCCAGACGCGCGGCGGTGGGAGTTGCGGTGCCGTCAGCCTGCACCCTCACCCCGTACACTGTCTCGGCCTGCTCCACCGAGACATACTCGTCGAGCACGTCTTCGCGCACCAACTCGATGGGACGGTCGAGAGGATTCCCCCATCCTCCCCCACCCGCCGAGAAGTTTCGGAATCCCTCTCCGGGCTGCATGGTGAACCTTTCCATTCGCGCCCGGTGGGCCCGGTCGGTGTCCGGCCAGACGATCATGGTGTTGGTGGTCTCCGGCTCATGACCGCCCCGAAGCGCCCACGGCTTGGTCTTGGTCTTCTTCTTCATCGAGAGGAGTTCCCCCACCGCCACCCACTTCACCTCCCGGCAGACTCCCAACCCTCCCCGCCACCTGCCGGCGCCGCCCGAGTCCTGGTGCAGTTCCACCCGCTCATGGAAGATGGGAGACTTGTGTTCCAGCACCTCCAGGGAGGTGTTTCGGACCGCAGTTGTGGAGAGATGCTGCAGGGCGTTGGAGCCGTCGTAGCTGGGGGTGGCGCCCCAGCCGATCCCCTCGTTGTTGCTGACCGAGTACATCTCACCGGTGTCGGGATGCCTCCCCACCGCCATGAAACCGGGCTCGTCGGAACCGGAGGAAGCGGCGATCTGATCCATCCCCTGCGCCAGGGCCTTGTTGATCAACTCGAACGACACCATGGCCGTCCACAAGGTGTAGGTGGCGGACGGATACACCGCATGGAACAGGTTGCCGGGCGGACAGAGCACGGTGAGAGGCTCGTAGTGGCCGTGGTTTGCCGGAGTCTCGGGAGTGGTGAGCGACTTGAAAACGTTCTTCGCCTGGCTCAAGGTACTCCCGTACGGCATGTTCACCGGCCCTGGCACTCCCGCGTCGGAATCGCCATAGTCCACGGTGAACTTCTCCCCCTCGATGGTCACCGTCACCGCCATCCTGATGAGATCGTGGGAGACCCCGTCGTCGTCCAGCCAATCGAAGGCCGACCATTGGCCATCGGGCATCGCCCGGACCGCCTCCCGGGCGGTCTGGGCCCCATGCTCGATGATGCGATCGATCGCCGCATCCACATTGGCCAGCCCGAACTTCTCCCAGATCTGGCGAAGCCGCCGCTCCCCCACCCGCATGGCGGAGATCTGAGCGTTGAAGTCTCCGATAATGGTCTCGGGCATCCGGGAGTTGTATCGCAGGATGGCCATGATCTGGGAGTCCACCTCGCCCCGGCGGATCAGCTTCACGGCCGGTAGGATCAACCCCTCCTGGTGTATGGAAGTGGAGTCCAGCACGTAGCCCGGGTCCTTGGCGCCCAGGTCCATCCAATGCGCCCTCACGGCCAGATAGGCGTCGGGGCGGTCGCTTCCCTCGCAGAAGACCGGTGTGAACATCATGGCGTCCGCGGCGTGCGCTCCGCTCCAGTAGGGGACGTTGATGATCACCACATCGCCCGGGTGAAGGTTCTCGATCCCCACCTTCTCCACACCTTTGTGAATGGCGAAGTCGTTGGCGCCCAGGAAGGAGAGGATCCCCGACGACTCTGATATCAACCGGCGGTGCCGGTCGTAAACGGAGATGCCGAAGTCCAACACCTCGTAGATGACCGGGTTGAACGCGGTCCTGACCAGGGTTCGGCGCATCTGCTCGGCGGTGGAGTTGAGATAGTGACGGATCACCTCCACTGTGGCGCCGTCCAGCGTCAGGCGGGGGCTCATCGAACCACCAGATTCCCCAGACGGTCGGGCACCGCCATCTGGTCGCTGTGGACGATTGTCACCGACGTGGGCTCGCGGATGATGGCAGGACCCTCAATCTCTACTTCCGGTTGAAGGAGGCTCCGCTCGTAGATGGGGAACAGCCGGCGCTCCCGGGTGGCGAAGTCGAAGGCATGGCGCTCCCCCACCCGGCTCGCCGTCCGGTCGATCCCGGGAGACCGGTCACCGCCGAGATGGCCGGCAGGCTTGTCCAGGAGTCCGACGCCTCTTATCCGAGCGGTCAGGATCTGCACTTCCTCATTCAGTCTGTGCCCGTATCGCTCCAGGTGTTGTTCGTGGAATTTCGCGGCCACAGACTCCTGGTCGTCGGACTCTTCCAACTCGACCGACAGGGTGTGTTCCTGGCCGTTGTAACGCAAATCAAGGCGTCTGATGAACACCCGGTTCTCCGGTGGCACGGACTGGGCGGCCAGGACCTGGTCGGCTTCGCTCTCGAGTTGAGACAGGACTCCTTCCATCTGTGCCAGGGAGGCTTCGTCCAGCATGGTAAGCACGGTCTGGCCCACGTCGTACTCCAGGTCGGACATCAGCATCCCCCAGGCTGAGAACACGGCCGGAGCGGCGGGAACCACCACCTCGGGCATCTCCATCTCCCTGGCCAGGAGCGGGGCCAGCATCGGGCCGGCGCCGCCGAAGGCCACCAGGGAGAACTCCCTCGGATCAAGACCTCGTTCCACGGTGATCTCCCGGATGGCCCCCACCGTGCGGGCCAGCAGGACGTCAAAGACCGAAGCGGCGGCTCGTTCGGTGGACATGTCCAGCGGCTCGGCCAGCTTCTCGGTGACGCCCCTCACAGCCGCGTCCCGGTCGAGGCTCATCTCCCCACCCAGGAACTCGTCCGCCGCCAGGTACCCCAGACAGAGGGCGGCGTCGGTCACGGTGGGCTCGGTATTCCCCCGTCCGTAGCAAATCGGCCCGGGGACCGCTCCGGCGCTCCGGGGCCCCACCCGGAGGAGCCCCTTGTCCATCCAGGCGATGGAACCTCCCCCGGCCCCTATGGTGCGGATGTCGAAGACCGGGATACGGATCGGAAGAGCCTCTATCTCGGCTTCATAGACCTCGGTGGGCGCCCCGTCCACGATGACGCAGGCATCCAGGCTGGTGCCTCCCACGTCGAAGGAGAGGAGGGAGGATCGTCCAGTGGACTCACCCAGGCTAATCGTCCCGGCGATACCCCCCGCCGGGCCGGAGAAGACGGTGAGCAGGGGTGACACGCGGGCGATTTCCGAAGTCATCGCCCCGCCGGCCGAACGCATTATCAAAAAGGATCCGTCGAACCCCCGGCTTCGCAACCGCTCTTCCAGAGCGGTGAGATACCTGCCCAGGATGGGCCTTATGTAGGCATCTGCCACCGCGGTGGAAGTGCGCTCGTACTCGTGGTACTCCCTTACCAGGTCGATCGAGACGGAGACCGACAGGTCGGGGAAGGCCTTGGTCAGGATGCTCTTTGCAGCTTCCTCGTGTTCGGTGTTGGCGTAGGAGTGGAGAAAGCACACCGCCACCGACTCGACTCCCCGTTCGGAGAGGAGACGCCCGGCCTCTATCACCGCCTGGTGGTCGAGTTCGGTCACCACCTTGCCCCGGTGGTCTATGCGCCCGGGGACCCCCACCGTGTGACGCCTCTTGACCAACAGTTCGGGGCGGCGGTACTGAAAGTCGTACTTCGAACCGCTCGGCAGGTCTCCCCGGGCGATCTCGAAGATGTCCCGGAACCCGGCGTTGGTGATGATGCCGGTCACGGCGCCCTTTCGCTCCAGGATGGCGTTCAGTCCCAGGGTGGTGCCGTGGGTGTAGACGGAGGCCTCCTCCAGGGAAGCGTTGGTGGCCCTGGTGGCGGTAATCACTCCCTCGGCCGGGGCGGAGGGCGTGGTGGGGGCCTTGCGCACCGTGATCGCTCCGGTCCGCTCGTCATAGGAGATGGCGTCCACGAAAGTGCCGCCGATGTCCACCGCCAGGCGGTATCTGCGTTCTGTCATGCTCTCACTCTATGAGATCGGACCGCGTTCAGGAAGTCGGCCGATCGTCCCGGACCACCCTGCCGGACTGCATGACGAAGGAGATGTTCCGCATGGCCGCCACGCCATCCAGGGGGTTGTCTTCCACAGCCACCAGGTCGGCCACCTTTCGCTCCTCGACAGTACCGATCTCCGACTCCAATCCCAGCAGGCGGGCGGCGTTGGAGGTTGCGCCCTGGAGCGCCAGGTGGGGGTGGAGGCCGGCGCTCTCCATCAGTCCCATCTCGTACACCGCCACCGAGGTGTCCTCGATCGGGTCCCCGGGGGGATAGTCGGTGCCGTTGACCATGGTCACTCCGGCCGCGATCGCACGCTGGATGCTGGCCAGGTGCATCGGTCCCACTTCCAGCGAGGTCTCGATCTGGAACTCCTCGAACCCCCTCCACCGCATCCACTCCTGGGAACGGGTGACGCACAGGGTGGGAGTGAGGAACACTCCCTTCGCCGCCATCCGGCCGGCGGTGTCGGCGTCCAGGTCGTAGGCGTGCTCGAAGCAGCGGACTCCGGCGTCCAGCGCCCAGTTGATGGCCAGCGAGGAGCCCGCGTGGGCCACGACGTAGGTGTCGTGATGTCGGGCGGCGTTCACGGTGGCCTGCATCTCGTCGCGGCTCATCTCAGGGTGGTCGAACTGCTCTCCCAGCCCGGCGATGCCTCCGGTGATGAACACCTTGATATGGGAGCATCCGGCGTCCAGCTCGGCCAGGGCGGCTTCCCGAAAAGCCTCGGGTCCGTCGGCCAGGACGCTGCCTATGCCGTCGCCGTGGCCGCCGGTCGTGGAGATCGCCCTGCCGGCACCCACGATCCGGGGCACATCGGCCCAGCCCGCCCTGCCCGCCTCCGCCAGCAACAGGTCGGCTTGATTCTGCTCATGGACGCAGCGGATGGTCGTCACACCGGCCCGAAGGGCGTCCTGGGCCCTCTGGTAGGAGCGGAGCACCGTCAGCCCCGGGTTTTCATTCAGGTCTATGGAGGAAAAGGGATACACCACCGACAGGTGGGTGTGGACCGAGATGAGTCCTGGAACGAGATACCGTCCGCCCAGGCTCATCCGCTCCCCGGCGCCGGGCTGCTTCTGGATGGCGCCGATCCTCGCCCCCGAGATCTCCACGCTCACCCCGTCCAGGATCTCCCTTCTCTCTACGTCAACCACCCTGGCATCGGTCAGCCACATTCTCTACCTCCTTGTTGCTCTTAGAAGCTCTCGACAACTGTACGAGCCCTGGCTAGCCAGGAATTCTCCTCTCCCCTACGGCGCAGAGTATCTCGGATCTCCGGGTTCCTGGAGTCGGCCAGTGCCAGATCCAGAGCCCCGGACATGCCCGCCGCATTTGAATAGGATCGCACCTCCGGAAAGGCAACCACTTCGGGCATCTCGCTGCAAACCACGGGCTTGCCTCCCGCGAAGTACTCGAAGAGCTTCAGCGGGGAAGTCGACCGTGTGATGTCGTTCACCACGAACGGAATCATCGCCACGTCGAAGCACTGGAGCCACCGGGGAAGATCCCCATAGGGTTGGGCGGCTATCCACTCGACGTTGGGGAGGGCGAATAGCGGCCGGCCCCTGGTGCTCTGATCGTAAGGAGGGCCGATAAGGAGAAAACTCCAGTCTCTACGCATCTCGGACACCTCGGTGAGCAGGTCGTAGTCCAGCCAGCGGGCGATGGCTCCGTAGTAGCCGACGATGGGCCGACCCTCCCGCAGAAGACGCTGAAGGACGGGATGGGCCGGCGAAGAGACCTGCCAATTGGCGAAATGCTCGAACTCCACGGCGTTGGGAAGGTAGACGGCGTCGGGACGCGGTTGACTCGCTCGCTCCAGGAGGCTCCGGGCGCTCGCAGTGATCATCCTGGCATTGGCCAGTCCGAGAGAGTGAAGTCTTCTCAGTTTGTTCAGGTCGTAGCCGTCGAAGACCTCGATCTCGTCTATCCAGTCGTACACCGTTCGGGTACCCTCCGGATAGCGGGACGCCTGCTCCCAGTTGTAGGTAATCGCCCACACCAGGGGATCGGGGAGGTGGTGCAAGGCTTCCTGGGGTCCGTTGTACAGGAATAAACGGGGCGCAATCTCGTCCCATCCGGGCGGACTCTGCTTGGGGTTGTCATAGATCACCGTGTATCCCAGCCGGGAAAAGGCCTGGGCAAGTTGCTGGGGTCGCTGGAACAGATGGATGTACCACTCGATTGTGGGGAGAAACACCACCACCCCTTTGCTTTCGGCAATTCGGTCGGTGACTTGGGGGGGAATCGGCTGTCCCGAGGGTTGGGATGTGTGGAGACCGGGCCTTTCGGCCGTGGGTAGCACGCGAGCCATTCTGCGGCGAAGCCTGTGGCGAAGTCTCCAGTACTTGGTGACCAGCTTGATGGCGCGGGTCTGGCGGAGGTCGTCCAACTCCAGCTGGAGGAGGTCACCTCTGCGTTCTGCATGCGCATGTTGATCATGGGCTGCCTGCAACTCTGCCTGGGCGGCCTCCGACTCTCGGATCAACCGGTTTCGAAGCTCCAGGTTGTCCGCCCCGGTCTCGTCCAATGCCTCTTGGGTTTTGGCCAGGTTCCGGGTCAACGCCAGCGCCATCTCCTGTTGGATCTCTTGGTAAGAAGTGGTTTGTGGTGCTCCCACCGCCTTGCCAAAAGCTTCTTCGATCAATGACGGGACCGGACGGGCCTTTACCAGCATGGACTCCGCCCACTCGTACATCATGTGGGATTGGTCGGCATAGTCCTGCCAGAGGCTTCGGAGTGTCTCCGGCAATCGGGCCCATGACTCCGGGCGGTCGGGAAGACACCAGGGTCCGAGGCGGAGTTCGGCGGCCATGCGGGCCACTTTGGCGTCATAGGAGATCGATACGGACGGGGTGCGTCCCATCGCCGCCAGGATCATCCCGTGCAAACGCATGTTGAGAGCCATGTCGCTTCGCCCGAGAACGGTGATCAGTTGCCCCGGGCTGAGATCCGGGGGGGTCAAAAGTATGTCGGAGGAGCGCATGCGTTCGGCAATCCGCTCACAACAGCGCCGGTCGTCGAAGTCGTCGGATCCCAGTTCCTGCATGGGCACCAACAGCACCGATCCCCCGTTCTCCTCAATGAAGACGTCGAGAGCGGTGGCCAGATCATCCTCCCGCTCTGCCTGGACCTCCGCTGCACCCCAGGAGCGGGGGGCTACCGCTATCAGGGGTCGAGGAATCTCGGAGAGCGCCCGGTTCAGATCGGGCGGCAACTCTGCCCGGTCGACCAGCCAGGCAGGGTCGCCCACCACCAGGGCATCGGTTATGCGGAGCGACTCGAGTTCGGATCGGTCCTGGTCGGTGCGCACTGTGAATGCCGAGGCGGTCTCCGCCAATGCCCTGACCCATTGAGGGGATCGGGGATCCCGGAAAGGACCGACCCCCACCCCCCAAACCAGAACGGGTGTTCCCACTGCGGCCGCCGCCAGGGCGGGGGCCAGATAGCCGGGTATATCCGCCGCGTCGCGGCTGAGGGCGTACTCTGGTTGGAAACTCCACTGATCCGACAGGAGTCCCCCTCCACCCACAATCACCATCCGGGATCGATACGCCTCCGACAGCACGGCAGGCACGTCGACCCGATCCACAGCAGGGACACCGTGCCTGCGACGAGTGTTCTCCGGATCACCGGACGCCACAATCCACCTTCCATCAGGAAACCTGTCCCGTAGAAGGCTCAACATCCCGGCTAGGATTGCCTCATCACCGAGGTTCTTGAACCCGTAGTGACCGATTATCAGTGCGTCGGGCGGGGCCGGGTTCATCTCTGAGTTGTCCGGGCGCACCGAATCGACACTTGTCACGACCTCAAGGTTATCACAGCAAGTAATGGGACTCTGTATGCAAGTTGACCTGCCTTCTGCCCTGAACGCCGTCGATGACCTGGGGGGATACCAACGAGAATTGCTTGCCTCCCTGGTGTCTGAGCCGAGCCTCAGGGCGGAGCCGACCGATGTTCATGAGTTGTGCGTGGGCGAGTTGGAGAAGGCGGGAATGCAGGTGGATTTGATCACCCCCCGGATGGGCGAGTTGGCACGCCATCCCGAGTGGTGCCCGCCTGATCCGGCCATCGCCCTCGCCGAGCCCGGGCAGCTGGTAAGCGTGGTCGGGTCGGCCGGCGAGGGGCTAGGTATCTTGCTGTTCGCCCACATCGACACCGAGAAACCCGATCCTCGGGAGGACTGGGAGACCGATCCCTACCAGGCAACGGAGATGGGAGACCGGATCTACGGGGTGGGTACCGCCGACGACAAGGCGGGGGTGGTGTCGGTGCTGACCGCCGCCCGGGCCCTTCTCCCCCATCTGCGCAGTGTGCGGTTGGTGGTGGGACTGGTGCACGGAAAGCTAGGGGGTGGGCTGGGGACCTTGCCCACCATGGCCGGAGTGGGAGAGGTGGATGCCGCTATCTACTGTCACCCGGCCGAGACCGGGAAGGGCATGACCCATTTCAAGATCGCCACCCGAGGCTTCTTCAACTTCCGTATTGAAACCGAAGGGCGCCGGCCCGATCCGGTGGAGATCCGTACCCCTCTCTCTGAGGATCCGCGCCGGGGGGTTAATGCTTTCAACCGTTTGCAGAGAGTCCTGGGGGGTGTGGACCGGTGGGCCGACCGGGAAGGGGTGTTGTGCTCGGTGAACCGGGTCTGGGCTGGCACCGACCCGGTGGTGTTGCCCGAACGGGCGGTAGCGGAGGGTGCCGTCTGGTTCCGCCACGGCACGGTGGCCGAGGTCCATGAGAGTCTGCAGGAGGCTGCTTTGGAGGCCGGGGCCCTTTCCACTCGGCGGTTCGGGATGCAGTCCAACCCGGCGGAGATTCCTCCGGATCATCCGCTGGTGGCGGCCACGACCTCGGCCATCACCCTCGAGACCGGAGTCACGCCCGCCCTCTATCCGGCTCACGTAGCCTCCGACATCCGCTTCCCCATCCGGTGCTTGAACGCGGCCACCGTGGGCTTCGGGGCCTTGGGCGGCAACTTCTACGGCCCCAACGAGTGGGTGGATGGGGCGGATATGCACCGGGCCACTCGGGTGCTGGTGAGGATCGTCTCGGACTGGGCCGATCAGGCCCAAGGGGGGACGCCTTGGCCTCCCATTGGTGGCTGAGGACCTTCCCTGGAGCAACTGTCCCCAGACGGGAAACGAAGACTCCGGCCCCCCTGCCAAAGAAAACCGCTCACCGCCCTCCAACAAGATCCGGAGGTGCCGCCGAACCAGCGACCGAAAACCAAGCTGCTGTTGTGAAAACTTGGACCAGGCCGCGAAACAATCCCCCTCCACAGGTCGACCTTCCCGCGCCCATGGACCCAAACTGACTACCAGCTACTCAAACACCCACGGTTCGGGGCCAGAATTCTATCCAAACCGGCACAACCCAACAAGCGAAACCCCAGCCCCACCCGGGCCTGGAAACTCGCGAAAACCAACGGAAAGGAGGTGGCGGCGGGAGGGCCCAGAGGGGACCAAACCAGGCCCGCGAATTTCGCGATTTAGTGTTCTTGTGGGTGGGGTTGTCTAGTGGCGGTTAGGCAATGGTTTGGCCGGCGTCAAGGTAAATGGTGGTGCCGGTTGCCATCCGGGAGTCGTCCGAGGCTAGGAACACGGCTGCTCCCACAATGTCTTCGGGGACACCGATGATTCCGAAGGGAATCATGGATAGCCGGTAGGCGCGGAACTCCGGGTCGGCAAGGTCCTCCCGGTTCAAGTCCGTCTCGATCAAGCCCGGTGCGATGGCGTTGGCCCGAATCTTGTGGGGAGCCAACTCGGACGCCAGTTGGCGTGTGAGCATCCGCACCCCGCCTTTCGCTACGCAGTAGTGGGTCAGGTCCCGTCCAGCCAGCGTATCGCCCGCAGACGACATATTGATGATCACCCCGCCTTCGCCTTGGCTGACCATTTGTTTGGCGGCCGCCTGGGCGCAGAGAAAGAACCCCTTTAGGTTCACATCGAGGATCCGGTCCCACTCGGACTCCTCGATCTCCAATAAAGGGGTCCGAATCAGGATGCCGGCATTGTTCACCAGGATGTCGATCCTTCCGAAGCGGTCCACCGCCGCCGACATCAAGCCGGCCACATCCGAAGATGAGGAGGTGTCGGCTTGTACCGCAATGGCTTCCGACCCGTTCGCCTTGATCTCGGCCACCGCCGAGTCGGCGGCTCCCTGGTCGCTCCGGTAATTGACCACCACCTTCGCCCCTTCCCTCCCGTACCCCAGGGCGATGGCCCTCCCGATGGATCGGGAGGACCCTGTGACTACTGCCACTCTGTCTTTCAGTCGCATGGATTACTCC